>RXIK01000002.1 GCA_004211975.1 Methanosarcinales archaeon
GTGTAATCCGTGTTAATCTGTGGCTAAAAACTTTTGTCAGCCACAGATTTCACAGATGGACACAGATTACAGGTTATTTACCAAAGAACTCGATTCATTCAAGAGATTTCATGCTATATTTGAGTTCATCCGACCGCACCACCTGCAAGGATATGACCCAAGCACCACGTAATGTGACAGCCTCGATGTGGGGAAAGGGTTAACAATGCTATATTGGCAATTATAACAATCGCGGTTTATGCTGTGTGCTATAGTATAAAATCGCAGTTCCCCGATTGCATAACTCCGGGAATGCTGCAAACGTTTATGCAGCCCCGCGCCGCTAAAGAAGACCATGTTCGAAGTTATTCCAGCCGTTGACATGAAGGGCGGCAGGTGCGTGCAACTGGTGCAGGGAAATCCCGAGAACGAACTTGTCTCGCTCCCTGACCCTATCAGGATTGCGCGTGATTGGGAGGATCAGGGTGCAAAAACCATTCATCTGATTGATCTTGATGGCGCGATCCGTGGAAAGCGGCAGAACGCCGGGATTGTGGAGAGGATATGTGCGGAGTGTGATTCTGAGATTCAGGTGGGTGGCGGCGTTCGGTCGATGGATGATGCTGAGAGCCTCCTTGGAGTTGGCGTGGATCGCGTGATTGTCAGCACCGCAGCGCTCCGGAACCCTGAATTCGTCCGGGAACTATCCGACCGGTTTGGAGGCGAGCACATCATGATCGCTCTGGATTCTGCGGGTGGAGAAGTTATAATCGAGGGATGGACCCGTGGATCAGGGGTTAAATCGGTTGACATCGGAAGGGAATTCGAAGAACTCGGCGCAGGAAGCATACTCTTCACAGACATTGATAAGGAGGGTTTGCTTGGTGGAATCGCGGCAAATGCCACTGCAGAACTGGTGCAGTCGGTCGGAATACCGGTGATTGCATCCGGCGGTATCACCACAACATCTGATATCGCCGCAAGCAGGGATGCCGGGGCTGCTGGCGTGGTCATTGGAAGTGCGCTCTACCTGGGGCGATTCACGCTGCAAGAGGCGATGGATGCGTGGCTGCGGTGAATATGCGGAAGTGACGGGTGGCAGACAGATAAACAACAGGTCTCAAGACAATCCAATCTGCCCGGAACCTGATAAAAAGTCTCATAGTCCCAAACAGGGAAAAATTATAAAAACAAGAGGGGGCGTTATAGAATGAATACCATTGTCAAGGAAACAAGTATCTGTCGCCTCAATGACGGGAAAATTCTTCAGCACCTCTTATCCACTTATGTGGGTGGAGTAACTCTCACAAAAAGGCACCTTATCATAATGCCAATCACCAAAACTTCGACATATTATTTTATCCGATGTTCTGCGCTTGGGGGGTTATCTGTCATCGGGAGTGTTTTATTCATTTCAATCGGCGTAACCATGCCACCACTAACCATTGTGCAATGGATCTTGCTACCTTTTGTAATAGTTGTACTGCTGTGGCTATGTAACAAATTATTGCTATTGAATATAAGAAAGCGAATGAGGGTGCTGGAAACGCGGGGGATGCTGGAGAATTATGATGATTGCTTGATGATACCATTGCATTCCATCAAAAAAATCGATATGGGTACGAGAGGTCTAACACCTTACAAATACATCAGTGTTTCATACACGCCCGAAAAAGGGTTATGCAGCGATGTGTCGTTCCTGGTTTTCTCGAAATGGGAGCTGATTCTCAAGAAAAACCAGGTGGCATGGGTTTGTGCAATCAAAGAAGCCATGATCGCAGCAGGGGGTGGGAAACAAGAGTCTTCGATCAAACTTTGAGACGTTCTAATTTATTCCGGTCGGTTGAAAAACATGAGGGTCTCTGGTAATTCGCGTTGTAAGTGTCTCACGGGGGGTGAGACTTTTTAATTTGTTCTGGTCGGTTGAACAACATGATGCCAATCCTGCAAACAGTGGCAGGATATGACTTCCGAAATCAGTGTAATCGGTGTTAATCTGTGGCAAACAAAACTTTTAGCCACAGATTAACACTGATTTCACAGATTAACGATATAAATGACTTTTCAGATAGATAGCGCTCAATTTTATCAGTTGTGCTTACACAAGACAACCCAGGGTAACCAGAAAATAATAAAAAGTCTCCGGGGGGTTGTGGCGATGTGCAGTATAAGTGTTGGTCGCTAACGCGAGATGTCAAAGACCCAAACATGACACAGATCCTGCAAACCGTGGTGCGATACGACTTCCAAAATCACAGATTAAGGGTGTAACTGACTTTTTAGATTGATCGTGCTTGATTCCGGTAGTTGTGCTTACACAAGACGACCCCCTTGCAACCGGAAAATAATAAAAGTTTCAGGGAGTACGCGGCAGGAAAATGATCGGGAATTGCCGGAAAACTACACTCGACCTCTTGCATGCTCGATCACATGCCCGAGTTCTGCTGTTATTATCTTGATGCCAAGTTTCACTGCGTTCGATGATCCGGGCATGCAGAAGACTGCTCGCCCACGAACGACACCTGCGATGGCTCTTGTCAGAATCACCGCATAACCAATCTCAGCTATGCTCTCCGCACGGAATATCTCGCCAAATCCGGGCATTTCCTTATTAAAGAGGGGTCTGATTGCCTCAATCGTAACGTCTCCTGGTGTGAGCCCGGTTCCGCCTGTTGTGATGATGGCGTTGGCATTGGAGTCCATCGCTTTTGCGAACCAGTGCCGGATCATGTCAACATCGTCGGAAAGTAGCGTGTATCGCACGGTGTGATTATTTTTTTTGAGCGTATCGATGATGATTGCTCCGGATGTGTCATCCGTATCCGTGGGGTTAAGGGCGTTTCTGTGTTTTAGGTATCGTGAGGAACTGATTGTTGCAACCTCGATTATGTACTTGTGTTGTGCGTGTTTTCTGTGCTCGTCAGATGGGTTCATGGGGTCTAATCGGCAGCCAACTGATATATAGTATCACGATTTTTCACAGGAAATCGGGTGAAAACTGTCAGCGCTCATATCGGGAACGGCAGCCCGTCCACGCCATGCTTGGTAAAGTTCTTGATAATTTCATAGACGTCGTCAAATTGGTCGATGCCGCGGTTACGCATCTCTTCGAGTATTCGTGCTCGTTGGAAGAGGTCGTCATATATTTTTCGTGTGTCCTCATATCCCTGGATCTTCGCAATCTTATCTTCAAGGATGAAACTGTTGTTAAGCCCTCTGAACGAATGAATATCAGTTTCAGGGTCCCACATGAAGACAGCTCTCGTGACAACGCCGCCCACCTCCTCATAGTAGCCCTCGATCTCCTCGATGGAGAGGCAGCGTCGCAGGAACTTTCCTTTCACGTAAACAGCCTGCAGGATCATTGCGACATTCAGGTTATCGATGAACGTGACTGGAATGTTGATCGGGTCACCGGTAAGCCTCTGGATCATTTTTTTGACTGCTGACGCGTGGAACGTGGCAATTACCGGGTGTCCGGTTTGCATCGCCTGAAACGCGGTTGCGCCCTCTGCGCCACGGATCTCGCCGACAATGATGTAGTTCGGTCTTGATCTGAGTGCGGCTTTGAGGAGCAGGAATGTGTCAACCCTTGAATCCATAGGTCCTGATTCTCGTGTTATCAGCCGCTGCCAGACTTCGTGTGGTGGCAGAACCTCTGGTGTGTCCTCGATGCTGTATATCTTCGATTTTTCCTGGATAAAGGCGAGACACGCATTTAACATTGTTGTCTTTCCCGATGCGGTCTCGCCTGAGAAGAATATGCTCATTCCGTTCTCGAGACAGAGCCACAGATATGCAGCCATCTCGCTGTTGATGCCACCCCAGTTGATCAGCTGGATGATGCTTATTGACTCCTCACTGAACTTCCGCATCGTGAAACTGCTGCCCGCTATGCTGATGTCCTCGCTGTAGATGATGTTGATTCTTGAGCCGTCAGGAAGCGCGCCGTCAGCGATTGGTGTTGACTCGCTCACAGGTCGCCCGATGCGCTCGCTCATGCTCCGCATCCAGTCGTCAAGATGCTTCTGGGTGCCAAAACCAAGGTTGGTCTTGATCATGTCGTATTTTTTGTGGATGATGTAGATGTTGTTTACACCGATGCTATGAATATCTTCAAGATATGGGTCCCTGATGATTGGTTCGATTGGACCTGACCCCACAATATCTCGTTCGAGATAATATGCCATCTTGTTAAATTCCAGCTGTGTGAGCTGGACCTTACGTGAGATCATCCCAAATCCGAGCTTTTCAGGAATGCTTTCTTTTTGGGTGTCAGACTCAACCGGTCCCCCTGCGCCAACCACCACCGATTCGATGAAGAGCTTTGAGATTTGCTCTCGAAGTTCTGTTTCTGATGCTGGAACCGGCTCATTGGGTGCTTTCTCAAGGATCAGGTCTTTCACCTCGTCAAGCTTCTCCATCTCATGTGGCAACAGCACAGGCTCGATTGCGATGTACTCGACCTTAGCAGACTTTTCAGTGCCATATAAATGAATAAAAACCGGGTCCCCAACCGGGAGGAGGATGTTTGGAAATGGGGGGAGGTCTCCTGCGAGTTTTGTCATGAATTCCGGGGTTGTGTTGGTTTCTTTGCTAAATTTAGAGATATATTCTTTCAGATGCGGATTTCGCTGCATTGCCATCTCAAATTCATTCATTTAGCATGCACTCCCCTCATGAAACTGCTGATATCTCGATAACCAGTCCGACATTCGGCTCGATCCGGAATCCAACCATTTGGGTCACCTGTCCTTTTGCTCCGGTGAACTTGTTAACAACAATTGTCCGTTTGATCTCATTTCCGGATGCTTTGACATTTAACGATATGTAGATATCACTGGATGAATGCAGTACCGACATGATGTTTTCGTCCAGCTGGTCTGGTTCAAGGGTGATAATAATGATCTTTCCGATCCCGTTTAGTTTCTTGAAGAACGAGACGAGATCAAGAGTCTTTTCAGCATCTGCACTGTACCTGATCAACGCTGAGATTGTATCGATTATGATCACATCGTTTGCGAATAGCTCTTTTGCACCCATCAGGCGCTGTAAAAAGTCGTTCCTGGTTTTTGCTGCCCGCACGAGTGGTATCACGGGGATGAACAGCAGTTTTCCCTTGAGCAGGTGGCTTGCAATCGGGTAATCGAGCGAATACATCTGGTTGATGAATCCTTTGGTGGTTTGCTGGGTTGAAACGAGGGTTACTGTGGTTCCGTTGTCAACCATGCCGTAACAGATCCGTTGGCTGATTGTGCTCTTGCCACTGCCGTTTCCACCCTCTATCACCACCAGCGATCCGGGTGGAAAGCCATCTCCGAGCTTACGGTTGAGTTCATCGCGTTCGAGATAGAATGATTTTAATTCTGGCAAATTGGGTCACCTTTTATAGTGTGCTTCGTTCTTCATGTCGTAGTAGCGTATTCGCAGTTGCTGGTCATCGGGATGGTGGGTGGGGGACCGGTATTCGATCAAAAATCCGATGATCTGGGTAACTTTGGTTTGTGTGCTGGCAAATTTGTTGACAAAGATCGTATATCTGAGATCACCCATCTCCAGATTTTTTTTAAGCTCCAGATATATGTTGGAGGCTGATGAGAACAGGTTCATGACCTCGGGATCGAGCATGTCTGTGTCTATTGCAAGGATGATTGTCTTTTCGAAAGAAACGGTCTTCTTTAAGAAGTTTACCAGGTCGGTCGTTTTTTGCTTATCTATGCTGTGTGATATCAGCGAGGAAATTGTGTCGATGATGATCGCATTATTAGTGAACAGTGATTTTGCCGCTATCAACCGGTGGATAAAGTTTGATCTGGGCTTTATCTTCTGTGTTAGCGGTAGAACCGGGATAAACAGTAGTCTGCCGCTGGTCAGGTGCTTTGCAATCGAGTAATCGAGTGTCTGCATCTGGAAGATGAATCCTTTCGTTGTTAGTTGGGTGGATATGTATGTTACTGACACGTCGTTTTCCAGCAGTCCAAAGCATATCCGCTGGCAGGTGATGCTCTTACCACTGCTGCTCGCACCCTTTGCCAGTACCAGTGACCCGCTGGGAAATCCGCCCCCGAGTTTCTGGTTCAGCACGTCACGCTCGATCCAGAATGAATGTACATCCCCCAATCTCTGCACCTGTATCTTTAATTATGCGTCCATCGTATTAACTCTTCTTGACGTGTGGGGCAGTATAAAAACAAACTCCTGCTTGTTGGGCGGTTTTTAATAAAACTTTTGTGAAAAGTTTTTTTGATGTGTGGCTGGTATGCTCTGGAATCTCTACTGTGCATTGCCGGAGTGCGGTAATGACCATGGATTACCGGAGTAAAGATTTATAAACATACACATATAATACCATATTAACCAACTAAGGATGTGCTGGAATGGATACAAAGAATACAATATATTCAGCGATGATGATTATATCTGCGCTTGTGCTGACGGTTGAATGGCTCAAATGGCTTGAAAACGAAAACCCAGTGATATACGTCTCTGCAATGGTGCTGGTCGGGTCTCTTGCCGCCATGATCGTAAAAATAGACGCACGGATCTCAGAAATTAACTCCAAGATCGATGCAAAGGAACAATCGTTACGAATCAACATTCAGGGTGTGGAAGAGAACATGGAACGCAAGCTGGATACTATGGTTAGCGAGAATAGAGATAGTATACAAGAACTCACAGGACGATTCTACAGGTAACCTCCTAATCATGCGAAAAACAACCATACACCGAAGTACCCGGGAAACCCGGATCGATATGACGTTTGTTATTGATGGCACCGGCGCATCAGAGATTGACACGGGAGTTGCGTTCCTTGACCATGTGCTAAGTTCGTTTACAAGACACGGATTATTTGACCTGACGATCAGTGCGACAGGCGACCTTGAACTCGGCGACCACCACCTGGTCGAGGATATTGGCATCGTGCTCGGGCAGGCAATATCAGAGTCACTTGGCGACCACGCAGGAATTGCGCGATTTGCGGACATCAGGGTGCCTATGGATGAAGCAATCGCAAGCGTGGTCCTTGATCTGAGTGGCAGGAGCTATCTAGTGTTTGATGCGGATTTCTCGTCAGATGTGGTCGGCGATCTCACAACACAAATGGTGTCGCACCTCTTTCACTCGCTGGTCAGCAATGCCGGCATCAATGCCCACATCTCAGCGCAGGGCGAGAACGACCACCACCTTATCGAGGCGATCTTCAAGGCGTTCGGGATTGCGCTTGCAAGAGCGGCAGCAATCGAGCGATCAGACATTCCGAGCACGAAGGGCGTGCTTACACAGAACTAATGAGCCTGATTTGGGTGGCGCGAAGAAGACGGGCGTGAATGATGCAGATCACAATGCAACCACAATGCAAAGTGGATGGGATGAACGGGAATGTTGAACTGTGCACAGTTTAAATTAAAGGTTGAACTGAGAATGATTGGTAATTGAAGGTGGAATAATATGAAGATATTGATAACTGGTGGAGCGGGGTTTATAGGTTCAAATCTCGCAGAGGAACTCCTGGAGAAGCATGAAGTGGTCATAATCGATGATCTCTCAACAGGAAGAGCAGATAACATTAAGAATCTTGACGTGGAACTTGTGCGGGGCAGTGTTACAGATCAGGATCTACTCAAGGAGAATTTCAGAGGTGTTGACTACGTTTTTCATCAGGCAGCGCTGCCGAGCGTCCAGAGGAGTGTGGAGGACCCGGTTCTGGCAAACGAGGTGAATATCTGCGGGACACTAAATGTGCTTGTTGCTGCGAGAGATGCAGGTGTTGCAAAGGTGATGTATGCGTCGTCGTCAGCTGCTTATGGTGATATGCCTGAACTTCCGAAGAGAGAGGATATGACGCCGGATCCAAAGTCTCCGTATGCCGTGGCAAAACTTACGGGCGAGTATTACTGCGGGGTTTTTAACGAGATTTACGGCTTGAAGACCGTTGCGCTCAGGTATTTCAATGTTTATGGTCCAAGGCAGGATCCGGCATCGGATTATGCGGCGGTCATACCGAATTTTGTGAACCGGATCCTGGAGGGCAAGGCGCCAACCATATATGGGGACGGAGAGCAGACCCGGGACTTCACGTTTGTGCGTGATGTGGTGCAGGCGAACGTGCGTGCGATGGAGTCGGACGCGACCGGCGTGTTTAATGTGGCGGCTGGAACGCGGATCAGTATCAATGACCTTGCCGGGATGATTATGGGGCTCATTGGGAATCAGATGGACTGTGTGCACGAGGCGCCACGAGCAGGAGACGTGCGGGACTCGCTTGGAGATATCTCAAAGGCGTATGCCGGATTTGGGTATGTGCCGCGGTACGGGATGGAGGACGGGCTTAAGGAGACGATTACGTGGTTCTAGCGGTGCGTGAGCCCGCATTTTCAGGGCTTAACAGGTTATTTTTTTTGGCGAGCTCTGAATACTATTATTTCGCATGCTAAGGGCTTGCCAGAAAACAATCTGTTAAAATTCGTGGCATTCGGCACATTCGTGAAATTCGTGATAAAATCAGCATAAAGGATCACGAATGGCACGAATGAACGAATCGCACGAATGGCTACTTTATTTTTCGGTAAGCACTAAGATAAACTATCCGGGGTTATGCTACCACTGGTTTTTAGAACCCATCACAGGAAATAACAAAAAAAGTCTCTGTTTTATAGTCTCCGCGGCAGAAGACCATGTTCTTGTAGCGGGGATAAATGCCGCCTTTTTGCTGGTTTTAGTCATGTTCCACTCGCTCGATGTAATTCTTAATTGTTGCGCTGCTCACTTCTCCAGCGGTTCCGAGATAGTAGCCTCGTGACCATATCCGTCCTTTGCGGAATTGCCGGCGTAACTTTGGGAAAACCTTGAACAGTGATAACCCACTTGTTCCTTTTAAATATTTCACCACGTCTGATAATCGCGTGATAGGGGAAATTCCTTCGATTGCCAGGTGGATGTGATCTGGTCTGACGTCGATCGTAATTAGCGCCCATCCCTTTTTTTCCACCTGTTTTCTAAAGAATTGCTCAAGATGTTCAGCGATATCGTTTTTGAAAACCTTACGCCGGTACATAGGGCAAAAAACAATATGGTAGTTAGTGTGAAACACTGAACTTCTGGTTGTTTTGGCTTCCATAAACTATATATACTCCTTTAACCGCTATAAGTGTTGTGCAGAGACGGACTTTCAAATGCCGGATGTATCCAACCAAAACACAAATAATAATCCTGTTGCACTGGTTGAATCTGTGTAGGTATCTGTATAATGAGATGCTTGCAGACCGTAAGAACGCGTACAACCGGTGCGGAATCGAATTGAACTATAATCAGCAGGCAGGGCAATTGAAGTACATGAATCTCAACCGGTACTCACAGGTTGCGCAGGATGTGTTTTGCAGACTGGACACGGCTTTTCAGAACTTTTTCAGGCGCGTGAAAAACGGCGATACCCCCGGATACCCACGGTTTCAGTGTAAATCTATGTACAACAGTTTCACCTACCCACAATCCGGATTTAAAGTACTGGACAACGGCAAACTAAAGCTCTCAAAGATTGGAACGATCCGGATGTTTGTTCATCAGGAAATCGTTGGGAAAATCAAGACCTGCACGATCCTGCCGACGGCAATCAGTGATACGCTTGGCTTCAGTGTGGAAATACCAAGTGTCAAAAAGGTTGAGCCAAAAACATCTATTGGCATTGATCTTGGAACCAGCACACTCGCAACACCATCTGACAGCACGGTGATTGAGAACCCGGAAACCCCCGATAAGTACGACTCAAAATTGCGGAAGGCACAAAAAGACCTATCGCAAAAAAAGAAAGAATCAAACAACGGGAATAAGCAAAAAACCGTTTTTAAAGGAGTATACCGTAATGCGCGAAACGTCCGGAAGGACTACATACACAAAGCAAGCCGGATACTCGCAGATACTTATGATCAGATTGTGTTTGAGGACTTGCAGATCAAAACCATGGTAAAAAACCATCATGTGAAGATGGTTGCATGAGCAACCGCCATGAAACAGGAAGCCCCTTTACTTGTTAACGGGGGGGAAGTCACTCACCCCAGGGTTCTCCGGAACCATTCCCGCAGCTAATAACCACACTCTAAGGAGGCGGATCACGGTAATATGCCAAAAGTACTTGTACTCGATGCCCAGATGAGAAATTCGCTCGCTATAATACGGTCTCTCGGGAAAAAAGGATTTAAAGTGGACGCAGGAGAGGAGACCAGATTCGCAACCGGTTTCTTCTCAAGATACTGCGCAGGTCACATTGTTTACCCGTCACCAACAAAAAATCCGGAAGAGTTCACCGCACATGTACTGGATATAGTGAAAAGCAGGGATTATGATGTCATCTTCCCGGTAACTGACGCCACAGTAATACCCATACTAAAACAGAAGGATGAATTCTCGGAGCACACAATCATACCGTTTGCAGATTATCCGACTGTGGCTGGGGCAATTGATAAGTCCCGGACACTGAAGATCGCCAGGGAAAACAACATCCCCTGCCCGAAGACATATTTCACGGGTTGCTATGATGATCTCATGGAGACCCTTGGCGCGGATGTGGATATGGAGTACCCGGTCGTGGTGAAACCTGTGACCGGTTTTGGAGCGCGAGGCGTCTTCCTCTGTAATTCAACGAACGATCTCATAGAGCGGTGCGGATACGTGCAGGATCAATACGGGCAGTTCATAGTTCAGGAATACATACCAAAAGGGGACGAGATCGGGGTGTACACACTCTTTGATTTTAATTCTCGCTGTTGCGCTCTTAGCGTTCAGAAACGGCTCCGATCATATCCTGCGTCTGGCGGACCGAGCACGCTTAGAGAGACGATCAGAGACGATGCAGCCGTTAAACTTGCAGGCAGGTTGCTGACTGCCATGGGCTGGTCAGGCGTTGCGATGGCAGAGTTCAGGATTGACCAAAGAGACGGCATACCAAAGCTAATGGAGGTCAACCCCCGGTTCTGGGGGTCTCTTCAGCTCTCAATTCTCTCCGGGGTGGACTTTCCGTATCTGCTATATAAACTGGTGACCGACGGACATCTTGACCGCAACCTGAATTATGATGTGGGCGTGAAATGCAGATGGCTGCTTCCAGGCGACCTACTCTGGTTCATGAGCACACCCGACAAACGGAAAAACCTCAAGGAGTTTGTCAGGTTCAACACAAACTATGATATTCTCTCGCGGGATGATCCGGCTCCGACACTTGGATTTACGCTGGCGGTGGCACGATACCTGTTTGACAAGGAGATGTGGGATTTCATACTGAGAAAGCCCATCTGACACAAATGAAAAACGCACTCACAATTGACCTTGAATACTGGCATTCACCCGAGTTAATCCGGGGTTTTGCCCCGGAAGAGAGAGACGACCTCATAATCAAGATGACAACACCTATCCTGCGTCTTCTGGATGAGTTTAGCGTGAGCGCCACGTTCTTTGTGCTGGGTGCTGTCGCCGAGAAGTACCCTGAGCTTGTGGCAGAGATTCACAGCCGTGGGCATGAGGTTGCGTCACACGCATATTCCCACAGAACGCTCCACGAACTCGGAAGAGATCGGTTTGAGGACGAGATTGACCGGTCGGTGCGGCTGCTCCGGGAGATCACGGGAGAGTCGCCAATTGGGTTCAGGGCGCCGTCGTTCTCGATAGACAATGCGACCGGGTGGGCGTTTGATGTGCTGGAGCGGCACGGCTTTAAATATGATTCAAGCATCTTCCCGGTGAAAACATATCTGTACGGGGTGCAAGATGCGCCCCCGGGGATATACCGACCGTCCGCACAGAACGTGGCAGAGAATGACCCGAACAGCAAGATAATTGAGTTTCCACTGACAATCTTTAAGTGCACCCGGAGAGTCCCGATATCGGGCGGGTTTTACCTGCGGGTTCTCCCGTTTTCGGTGCTGAAAAGAATGATTGAAAGTGTGAACAGGAAACAACCCGCAGTAATCTACCTTCATCCCTGGGAGATAATCCCTGTGATGCCGCGGTTAAAGCTCCCCCTGAAATCAAGATTCATAACGTATTACGGGATTAAATCGACACGATGGAAACTGGAGGGTTTGCTTGAAAGTTTCAGCTTCGCACCTGCGCGGGAGGTGCTTGAACTGTGAAATTAGACCTGCACATCCACTCGAAGTACTCTTACGACTCGCTTTTGAGACCGGATACAATAATAAAGGTTGCAAAGAACAAAGGTCTTGATGGCGTTGCAGTAACTGATCATAACACGATACGAGGTGGTGTTGAGGCATCGAAGGTCAATAAAGACGATGATTTTATTGTTATAGTTGGCTCCGAGATAAAGACTGAGTATGGGGATGTGATCGGGCTATTCTTAACTGACGAGATCAGATCATGGGTGTTTACGGATGTTGTGGATGAAATCCTGGGTCAGGGCGGGCTAACTGTTCTGGCACACCCGTTTAGGAAGGGAATTGTTTTTCCGAGAGACCTGCTCGGGCACATTGACTTAATCGAGGGATTTAATGCGCGATCCACGAAAAATCTGAATCAGAAGGCAATAAAACTTGCGAGTGACTGCAAAATACCTGTTACAGCCGGAAGCGATGCGCACATCGGATTTGAGATCGGTGTGGGGAGGGCGGTTACCAGAACATTGACCATGACCCTGGATGATGTCAGATGCGCGCTTAAGAATGGTGAAACGCGAATAGAAGGAAAAGAATCAAGTTATTATCTGGTTCATGGATTGAGTGTGGGAACTGAGATCATGGTTTCCGGATGCAAGGTTCTAAAGGGCGCCTTACATCTCGCCCTGTAAAATTAGTAATGCGTCAAGCGAGGTCACCCCGCCGTCACCATTCACATCTGCGTCCATGGTTGCGGGAGTCACTCCAACCGCCATCCGGAGTGTTATTATCGCATCTGTTGCTGTTACGGGTTTTTCAGCCCTCATCTTCGATGAGATTATGAGTGCGGCGGTTCCAGCCACATGAGGGGCTGCCTGGGAAGTGCCGCTCAGATAACCATAACAATTGTCACGAGTAGTGGATAGTATGTTCACGCCTGGAGCTGCTAACTCAATCTCAGGACCTACTGGCGAAAAAGATGCCGGGCTACCATTCAGGTTGGTGGCTGTTACCGCGATCACGGAGTCGTACCTGGCTGGATATGTCACATTTCCACCATGGGTGTTTCCAGCCGCAGCCACCAGAAGTACGCCGGAATTATGGGCATTACAACAAGCATCTCGAAGTGGTAGAGAGTTCACATCAGTGCCAGAGCTCATAACGACCACATCCATGTTGTTCTCAACAGCCCACTCAATGCCAGCAATCACCCAGCTGGCAAGACCATATCCGGAGCCGTCCATCACCTTAACTGCATAGATGCTGGCGTTTGGGGCTACGCCCACAACACCAACCCCGTTTTGCTCGGCAGCGATGATGCCTGCCACATGAGTGCCATGGCTATTGTAGCTATCGTCAAAAGGATCAGAATCGCTGAACACAAAATCATAGCCGCCCTTGTAGTTAGAGTCCAGGTCTTCATGAGTATAATCTATACCGGTATCAATAACTGCCACTTTAACTCCCGCACCAGTAATGCCGCTGTTATGCATCATTTTACTGTTGATGCAGCCCACACCCGTGGAATTCACGTATTCATCGGTTGCTATCGTAAGCATCACATCATCCACGATATATGCAACCCCCGGGTCATTTCTCATGCGGTCTATAGCCTGCTCTGATAAACTGGCAGACATGGCAGGGATTAAGCGATACTCATGTTTTACAGTAACACCACTCTCGCACTGGATCGATATTTTTCCGGCGGTCTCAGGCATCTGGTGAAATCCGATGATTACATCGCGCTGTGACTCTTCAGGGTGAGCGGTTCCACTCGATAATATGCTAATGACCGCTAAAGACGCTATTATAATTGTTAACAGTGCTTGTTTCACATTTTTCCTCTTAGTTCTATGTTATAACACACTAAAAATTAAAAATAGGGATTTGATGTCAGATCCCTATTTAAACTATGCGTGGCGTAACTGGCTCTGGCGGTGCGCATATCTGTGGGCTAACTTGTTTACTGAGCTTGCCGTATAGGGCATTAACAGTTGTCAGATCACCTATTCTCGCATCCGGACAGTTGACAACGATCCGGGTATCAGACCAGGAGTCAATTGTGCAATCAACCACATCTGCAGCGGTTCCGGGTTCAATGATAACACCGAGATACTCATTGTATGATGAGTCGTATTCTCCGAATCCTGCACCACTGATAACCACGTTG
The DNA here is from genome assembly GCA_004211975.1 of Methanosarcinales archaeon. Lineage (GTDB taxonomy): Archaea > Halobacteriota > Methanosarcinia > Methanosarcinales > Methanogasteraceae > Methanogaster_D. The sequence goes on from RXIK01000002.1 coordinate 14,251, forward strand.
TCACCCACAATTATGGATGAATCGAATGTAACCGGGGGCGCAACCGTAATTGTCACCAGTTTGCTCCGCATCTCACTCTTGACAACATACAGTCCGTAACGTCCGCTATCCAGTGCCGGGACGGTCACCATTATCTCCGAATCCGTTATGGAATCAGGTGATAGTGTGATGGTTTCTTCACCAGTATCAATAACCACATCCGACGTGTAGTTGATACCGCCCACCGTAGTCTGGAAGTTGGTGCCGCTAACGTTCACCACGGTTTCCTCACCAGCCATTATCCTCGCGGGACTTACCTGAGTGATGCCAGGGATTATCGGTCCTGTCTGCGGTGCATCGTTGTATGCTACATACCATGCATGGCATCCCGTGCAGTCCCAATTATCGCCTACATGACCATATCCGGGCTGGTCATTGGTACTGGCGTAGTCATACTGGATGTTGTGCAGAGACTTGACACCATGGCACTCTTCACACTTTCTGATATTGAGTAGATTCTCATCAGAATTGCCATGGCACCTATCGCACTCAAGGCTTAGATTACCAAGATTATGGTGCGTATCAGGATTACTGTAGATCGCTGGTACCGCTTTGTTGTCAGGTTCATGACACGCCTCACATCCACCCCATTTCTTATCGGTTGCATTGTCCAGCGCTCTAAAGCTGGTATCCGGAGTTATCAGTGACGGATTATATGCCGGGATCATGTGCCCATCATCATAGTCGTCAACAAAGCTACCGTGGCAGTGGCTACAATGCCCATCCACAGCTTCCTGTGCTCCATGGTGTGGTGACGATTCATGGCACACCACACAATCCCTTATTACCTCAACACCTGTATCACCATCGGGATCGGTTTGAACCGGGTGACAGTCTGTGCATTCATAGCCCTCATTCTGTACCAACATGTGGTGGGCGTCCGGAACGCCGGAACTATGACAAGCCCTACAGTCCTCTTCTGCGAATTCTCCACACACGGTGTCATATATTCCCAGGTCCTGATTTGCTGGTGGTGGCGGTATTGCTGCTATAGCTATACCAACTATTGCAAGACCAGCAACTGCCATAGTTAGTATAGACAAGAGTCTTCTTTGTTCCACTATTTATTCACATCCTTATGTTATGTGGTAAGACGAACTATGATTAATCTCTTAAAAAGTTTTTGGTTGTTATGGCGCGACACATCAACCATTAGAAATTTTACTAAATAAAATGTTAAACACCCCCCACATCCTAAAGAACAACGTTGCAAGAGGCGTGAGCCAAGATGTTTCACACACGACCACACTGCTCCGGAAGCGATGAAGCATTCGTCCGTATTTCATGGGCGATCACCCCCGGATCACAAGTTATTTCAACACTATCGACGGGCAGATTATTATGTGGTAAAGCAGAGGTTCTGCATGTATGTGTAGAGAAAGTGAAGGCTACGAAGCAAGGATGAGAGAGACCACAATATACCTATACAAGACCTCGCCAGAGACGCTTTTCAGAGATATTGGAAAGGCACTTGACACGCCGGAATTCCGGAAGCTGCGTCCGGAGAACGAGACATTCATCAAGATTAATGCGAATTACGATCGTAACTGGCCCGGGTGCAACACATCAATCTGGTTTCTGGATGCGCTGCTCAGAAACTTAAGAGCGCTGGGTTTTAATGATCTGAGCGTAATTGAGGGCGATCTGAAGTTACAGCCCGCCCGAGAGACCGTTACGGCACTGGGCATAACAAAACTACTTAATAGGCACAATGTCCCGTTCATACCCCTCGAAGAACTGCCAAGGGACAACTGCGAACTTCCGCTCATCCTGCATGATGCGCAGCTCATTAACACCTCGGTTCTGCATACACACACCTTTGCAGTGATCTCATGCGCAACAAAGAACCTGTTCGGGCTTTTGCCAGTATACCGGGAGAAATACCACAACGAGCTCTCCCTAAAACTACTTGAAATCCTCAAAAACCTGAGAAGAGCGAACTGCAAAATGTTTGCCATCATCGATGGGACGGTCGGGCTTGAAGGCGGGAGCATGCGGATGGGCGACCCAAAACGGCTGGACCTGATACTAACAGGAGATGATGCGCTGGAACTTGACCGGGCGGCAAGCAAGATCATGGGATTTCCCGTGGCTGATGTGCCCCTCCTGAGGCTTGCTCTTGCAACCAGGGCGCTGAACCCTGCCCCGGCAAAGGTGGATGGAGGCAGGGATTTTCCTAATGGTCTTCCGGTGCACCCTTTTGCTTACAAAGAGTCACGAATCGCCGGATTTGACCTGTGGCTAAGAAGAAACCGGCTGACCGGACGATTCCTCCGGTACAACAGCCCGCTTGACCGGCTCGCACAGCACGCAAGGCGGTTCTATACGGCGCGGGTTTACAATAAGAAGAAAGAGAAGGTAATGAGTGGGGACTGGACTGAGTACCGATGAAATGAACGGGGTGCAGGGGGCAGCGCAATCTTCGCATTTTCAATGCGGAGTAAGCCACCCCGCACAGTCAGAGCGTAGTGATAACAGGTTGCCCATGCAAAACAGAAATGCCAC
>RXIK01000003.1 GCA_004211975.1 Methanosarcinales archaeon
TGGAAAAGCTCATCGGCAAGATAGAAAATGGCTTTGAGTACTGGTTCACATTTGTCACTTATCCCGGTGTTGAACCAACCAACAACAGAGCGGAAAGAGCACAAATCGCTGGGCATGTATTCCAGCGGAAGATCATAGGAACGCTGCGCAATGAGAAAGGAACGTCAATTCATGAGCGGATCATGACCGTGCTGGCGACATGGGCGCAACATAGTCTTGGGTAGTCTCCAGATGCGGATGACAATGCTGAGCGGCTAAACACGTACGGAAAAACTATCAAGATCGCAAATCAAGAACCGTCGCATGAGAAAAAAAACAGAAAAATTTCTGGAATTAACAAGGAACGGTGATGAAATTGGTCGCTTCTAGCAAAAAACACGGCACAAAAACCAGTTCGTTCGGAACGTCAGGTAGGACGAACCACGACTCTACAGCATTTTACACGAGCAAGCTGTACGAAAGTCTACCGAAGGAAGAGAAGGTCAAATACGCGGAAAACCCGATCCCTCCCGAATCCTTGAACAGAACTATCCGGAAATCCTCTGAATCAATGGACAAACTGCCAGATAGCAGCGTTCATCTGATGGTAACCTCGCCGCCATACAATGTCGGAAAGGAATACGACGAAGACCTGACTCTTGAAAGCTACCGCGAATTCCTGAAGCGAGTGTGGCGGGAGGTTCACAGAGTCCTTGTGCCCGGAGGACGCGCCTGCATAAACGTTGCAAACCTCGGCAGAAAGCCGTACATCCCGCTTCACGCATTCATCGTTGAAGACATGATCGAACTTGGATTTCTGATGCGAGGCGAGGTCATCTGGGATAAGGCGTCCAGCGCAGGTTCCTCCACCGCATGGGGAAGCTGGCAGTCCGCTTCAAACCCAACACTCCGAGATGTGCACGAATACATCCTGATCTTCTCCAAAAACACCTTCGGAAGAAAGAAACCTCTGAAACGAGAGAACACAATATCAAGAGACGAATTTCTCGAGCTTACAAAGAGCATCTGGACATTCCCGTCAGAATCCGCAAAGAAAATCGGGCATCCAGCACCATTCCCGGTGGAACTACCATACCGAACAATCCAGCTCTACACATTCGAGGGCGAGGTCGTTCTCGACCCATTTATGGGAAGCGGACAGACAGCTATCGCCGCGATAAAAGCGAACCGCCAGTATGTTGGCTACGAAATCAACCACGAGTATGCGAAGCTCGCAGATAAGCGGGCTAAGGAGTTTAGATTGAAATTCAACTCTCCGAAGATATCTGATTTCGCAGAGACTCAAGAAGAACCCCGTGCATCCACAATCTCGCCAGAGAGCGCGGTCACAGTCATCGGGAAAAATATTTAAGTTTTTGAATCCGATTATAACCCTGGTGTTCTCAATGGATGCAGTAAATTTTCCAGCAAATATGAACGAGGAACTCAACATTCTCGTGAAAAAAGGATATTACCCTTCGAAGTCTGATCTATTAAGGGATGCTTTTAGGGTGTTATTGAACACGAGATCAGAATTAAAGATCTCTCTGGCAATTGAACTATACCTGATGGAGAAAGTATCGATTGCAAGAGCGGCTGAATTCGCAGGCATCACCACAATTGAATTTAAGGAGATTATGGCAGGACGGGGGATTGTAAGGGAGACTGAAGGCAAGTCCGCTAAAGAAATGGACACGAAACTGGAAAAACTTGGGATAGTTTGATGTTTTTTGCAGATACGGATGTTCTGAGCGCATTTGCCAAAGCGGATGCAGTGAAGTATTTAAAGTGCCTCTTTGTAGATCTGAAGATATCCCCACCGTCTACGAGGAACTGATACGTGCAAAGCGGGTGGGATATTCGTTTGTAGACGATATTCTTGATGTAGTTGAGATTGTTCTTCTCTCAGACGAAGAATTCAGAGATTTTAGGAATCTACTGGAGAGTGTCAACAACTTACATGAAGGTGAATGTCAGTTGATTGTATTGTGCAAGTCCAGGGGTGGAATCTTACTCACCAACGACGCACCCGTAAAAAGACATTGTGACAGAAATAATATAAATTATTTAGATTTGGAAGAAATATTGAGAAGCCTAAAACGAAGGAACGTCCTGCAACATAACGAACTGAAAAAGCTTATTCTGGACATTGAAAAGAAAGATCGGACAATAATACGATCGAAAGAAGATATTCTTGGAAATTGAGATTTTTTGCGGTAGCTGGATCTACGGCATCCACCTGTTTGTAAGATACGTGATCTAATTCCTTTTGACCACAATTAAATGTCATCAGACACGTTTGATCGCAGCAACCATCCATGTCCACCCACGCTCATAGAGAACAGGCATCACGCGGATCCGTGATCTCCCCTGCAAGCGCGGTTGCCGCCGCGGTCTCTGGCGATGCAAGATAGATGAGTCCGCCTGTGCCCATTCGTCCTTTGAAGTTGCGGTTGGCTGTTGAGAGACATACCTCGCCTTCGCCGAGTACGCCTTGGTGTGCGCCAAGGCATGGTCCGCATCCGGGTGGGAGTATTACGGCGCCTGCCTTAAGGAGCGTGCTTGCAACTCCGGTTTCGATTGCTTTTATGAGTACTGATCTGGATGCGGGTGCGATGATTGTTCGTACGCGGACCTGTTTTTTGTGGAGGATTTGTGCTGCTGCTTGTAGGTCTTCGAGTCTGCCGTTTGTGCATGATCCGATGAAGACTTGATCGATGGGGGTTCCCAGAACGTCGTCTACCGGGTGCACGTTGTCGACGGCGTGTGGGAGTGCGATTTGTGGGGGGAGATCGGTCACATCGAAGAAGAGTTCTTCTGTGTACGTCGCATCAGAGTCGGCATAGGTGCAGTTGGGGTGATTTCCTATGAAGTTGAATGTCGTATTGTCTGGTGGAACGATTCCTGCTTTTGCACCCATCTCGATACCCATGTTGCAGAGTGTCATTCTGCCTGACATCGTGAGGTTTGTGATTGTTTCGCCGTAGTATTCGATTGCTTTGTATGTTGCGCCGCCTGCGCCGATTTTGCCGATGAGGTGTAGTGTGAGGTCTTTTGCGCTCACCTTTTTAGGGAGCGTGCCGGTTACTGTGATTTTGATTGATTGGGGTACTCTGAACCAGAGTTTTCCTGATGCGAAGACTTCTGCCATTTCGGTTGCGCCGATTCCTGTTCCGAACGCTCCGAGTGCGCCGTATGTGCAGGAATGTGAGTCTGCGCCAACGATAAGCATGTTGGGGCGTGCAAACCGCTCTGCCATGACCTGGTGGCAGATGCCCTCACCGATCTCGAATAGGTTGGAGATTCCTTGTTTTTGCGCCCACTGTCGTGTTGTGCGCTGGAGGTCTGATGTGGTCTCTTTGTTTGATGGAACGATATGGTCAAATGGGATCACGATCTTGTCGGGGTTCCAGACCTTGCTTACGCCCATCTCGGTGAACGCCTTCACTGCAAGCACGCTTGTTCCATCGTGTGCCATTGCGCAGTCGATGTTGGCGAGCACGAAGTCGCCAGCCAGTGCATCGGTGCTTGATGCCCGGCTCAGTATTTTTTCGCTGATTGTTGGGATGTTATGTCCCCCTGGTTATTTTGCATCATGGTGCTAGCCGGTCTCCCCCGATATCCGCGTATTTGAGTGTTTTTTTGACGCCATGCTCCCAGTACTCTGCCTCTTGCAGGTGCGCATATCCGAGTGCGCTTGTCAGCCGGTGCACCTGTCCAAGCGTATGTTCTGGTACGAACAGGATCGCTTTCTTCGGACATATATCCGCGCAAACCGGAGTTCCGCCGCACAGATCACATTTAAACGGCGTGTCAATGTCAGAATGGACAAAAATTGCACCGTCGGGACATGAGTCAACGCATGACTGGCAGGAGACGCATCGTTCGTCGTTGATTGTCACGACACCATCATGGATAGTGATTGCGTCCACGGGGCAGCTATCCCGACACTTTGGCGCCTTGCATTGTTTGCAGACGATTGGCATCCGGACGACAGGGTGCGGATACAGTGAGATGATGCGGATTCTTGATTTCTTTGGGTTGTTTGAGCCGGACGCGTGGATTGCGCAGGCAAGTTCGCACAACCTACACCCTGAACATCTTTCCGGTATGACCGTGAGCCTTTTCATGTGCGATTCCTTGTTCCTTGGATTCCTTACGCCACCTGTATTCGAATGGGACCTAGCGCACCCGCATATTTTTTGCCGCCGAACGTAAAGGTAACGGTCACATCCGCGATCTGAAACATTCCGGCTGCGGATGTTTTAACGCTCCACGTCTGTTTCGCGGTCTCTCCCGGCGAAAGCGCGCCGAATTTTAGTTTTGTGTTCTTCGCACGAACCGTATCAGGAAATACGGCGGTCACTGTGAGTTTCTGGTATGGTTGCTTGTTAAAGTTCTTGACCCAGACATCAATTGTGCCTTTGGTGCCAGCTTTCATCTGTGAGGGCGCGCATTTAACAAATTTAACGATTTGAGCGGTCTTCAGCATGGTGACTCCTGCGCCAGCGCCGCCCGAACTACCTGCCCCACTCGCGCCAGTACGCGCCGCTTTCTCCTTTTTGTTGAGGTAGATGCCAACCCCGAGCAGGGCGATTGCTGCAGGAAGAATGAATATTGCGTTGTCGGTGAGAATATCGATGGGGGTTTTCTTGATCTCACCGGTTGACGCTCCAAGGGGCAGGGGCTCATCTGATATCACGGTGATTAGCCAGAGTCCTTCGGTGTTCTCGAGTCCGAAGTATTTGGTCACCGGCTTTGCGCCTGTGACAGTGTTAGAATTTGGATGATACTCGGTTTCAGTGTAATTCGCAATCACCACAGCTTGATTGCCTGAAACCGTCTGGTTTAACGTGATGTTGGTAATATCCTTGTTTTCCACGTTCTCCACGCGATCCCAGGTCAGCATGAGGTAGCCTTTCGACATATAGCCACTCTCCACGACACGTGCCGCTACTGTGTAGTCATTTTCGCTTTTTGCTTCCAGGTACGTTCTAACGGTTATTGATTCAAGCTCCTCTGACTCGACGCAGCCTGAACATATCAACCCCAGTAACAGTATCAACACGGTTAACACAAACGCGGTAACCTTCGTTTTATTGATATTATAACCCCCATTCATAAAATGAAAAAGGAAACGTTGACCCGGGAGGTCAGCGTTTCATCCTTACACACTCAAGACTTTAACCACGGCATCATCGCACGAAGTTCGGACCCGATTTCCTCAACCAGATGGTCATTTTCCCTTCGTTCAAGCGCATTCAGTACAGGGCGTCCTGCACGGCTTTCAAGAATCCATTCCCGCGCAAACTCACCGGATTGGATCTTTTCGAGTGCTTCATACATGGCATCCTCTGATTGCTCGTTGATAATCTTTGGACCGACCGTGAGCCCACCGTACTCTGCGGTGTTGGAGACTGAATCCCACATATTTGAGAGCCCGCCTTCATGGATCAGGTCTACGATCAGTTTCAGTTCGTGCAGCGTCTCGAAATAGGCAATCTCTGGCTGGTATCCTGCCTCAACAAGGATTTCAAACGCGGTTTTGATCATGCAGGTAACGCCTCCGCACAGGTCCACTTGCTCCCCGAATAAGTCGGTCTCGGTCTCCTCTGCAAACGTTGTCTCAATCAATCCCGCCTTTGTGCATCCGATCCCTTTTGCATAAGCAAGCGCGATGTTATGCGCCTCACCTGTCGCATTTTGGTGGACCGCGATCAGACCTGGTACGCCGATACCCTCAAGATACGTCCTGCGCACCAGATGTCCCGGGCTTTTGGGCGCTATCATGAAGACATCAACATCCTCTGGCGGTATGATCTGGTTAAAATGGATATTAAAGCCGTGGGAGAATGAGATTGCGTTGTTTGCCTCAAGTCCTGGTTTAATGTCGTCTGCGTACACCTGTGATTGCAATTCGTCCGGCACGAGGATGTGGATGATGTCTGCCTCAGCAGCTGCTTCTGGCACGGTCATCACCTTCAAACCGTCATTTTCCACCTGCGCCCACGACTTACTGCTCTTCTGAAGCCCAACAATCACGTTTAACCCGGAATCGTTAAGATTCTGTGCCTGCGCATGTCCCTGACTGCCATATCCAATCACTGCGACCGTCTTGTCCTTCAGGGTGTTGAGATCCGCATCGTTATCATAGTATATCTGCGCCATATTTACATTCCTCGTTGTTATTCGTTGATTCGGATCGTATTAATTCTTTTGTGCCCCGGTGTCAACTGCTTGATGTTATGCATGGATGAGCGTTGATGAACGTTGATGACTGCGGAAAAATGCGGGGAGGGGGGCGCGGGGTATAAGTAGAAAGACACTTCAGCAATATACAAACCAAACGGAGGCGAAATATATGTGTAGTGTTGGCGATGTTGTCGGTATCGACGTGCAAACGCTCTCAGCGAGCGAGTATGAATGTCTGGACTGCAACAACAAGTTCAAAGGAATCGGAAAGAAAGTCAGGTGCCCCACCTGTAAATCAAGCAATGTCCATAAGATCAGATGAGTTTGTCCGGGTCGGCTTTGATGAGATTCTGTATCTCTCCGGGAAAGATGGCATAATCGGCATCGTGAAAACCGGTGTTGGTCAGTGGTTCATTGAAACCGAAGAAGAAGAGATCGCGCTCTTCACAGAAGCGGATGATCTCTTTGTCGCATCGGGATTTGGCACAGATGAACAGATCATTAAGGGAATCAGGTGTATGTTATATCTGGTTAGAGACGTTGGCTCCCCATTAATCGTTCTTCCAAAGGATCATCCTGCCAGCGGCAGACTCAAAATCGTTGTCTCAGCAGGCGCCAGGACCACCATCCATTGCGATATTACGCCTGGAACACACCCGGAGCAGGATGTGCTGTGTGGCGGCGGCGAATTTGACGGGATGCAGATTACCGGGGTTGCAGGTGGCGTGCAACTGCACAACATCAACCCGGGTAAGATTGATATACGGACATCGAAGATATAATAATCATGAGCGAAAGTATAGCGGCTGGAGACACAGTCCAGTACGGCGGTACTGGCACGATCGGCAAGGTGAAACGATTCAACCAGCAGGACCATGAAACATGGGCGCTTGTTGACAGCAGCGATCTGTGGTACAAGACAGATACGCTTAAAGTTCTCGAAGGCGAGGTTGAAACAAAAGAATGGGATAAAACACTGACGATTGACGAACTTAAACAAGCTACCGAGCGCAACGTGGACAGAATTAGCCGTGTTCAGGAAATACTGGAAGTAGAACTGTGCGAGAGCGGTGGATGAAACCGCGTATCGGCGTTATCATCCACGGTCCCGAGATCATTGATTCGGATGGCGCGCGCCTGGTGCTGGACATACTCGCAGAGCAGTATGAGGTAGAGGCTTTTCTTGGCGGGACAATGGGGCGTACCGCGGTTATCGACGCATATCTTGAAGACCGGATCGATATTAGCAGAAGGGTGGGTTTGAGCGAGGCGATTAATTCATTGCAGGGTGTGGACGCCGCCGTCCTGCTGAATCGTGGAAAGACCACCGGTAGCGGGATTGCGTTTGGCAGGATTGTTATGTCGCGCACGAAACACATCCCCACAATCCAGATCGAACGCCCGATGGATGATGATGGCGCAGTCATCCCGTGGAACGATGCCATGCCATGGGCTAAGCAGGTTGCAGAGATGCTGAATCTACCGATCAGGACGCCGCCTACAGCGCAGGATGTACTGCTGATACACACCAACAAAACAGGTGGTGACAGCAGAACCCCGGGTGCTGAGGGAGGTCAGACACAAAGAAGCATTCAGGGCGTTATGCCGGGTGAGACCATCAGGATCAATGGAATCGTTGTCGGAACCGCCGTATCAAACAATGTTGAGATTGTGGTTGCAGACGGCAGGATTATGGATATTGCTGGCGCAAGAATAAAAGAGCACGGCATCGAAAAACTCGGAAGGATCGATCTCGGTACCGCACTGGTCAGAACCGGCTCAATACGGCGGACAAAACACACACCAAGAATCGGCACGACGGAGAGGATGCGCACAAACCCGCGTGTCGTGCTAATCGACCATGATGCCGAATCCACATTTGAAATTGCAGCAGACGCAGATCTGGCGATCACTATAGGTGATGACACAACAGCCATCGCCGGAGACCTTCTCTACCGGCTTGGAATCAAAATTATTGGCATCACAGATATGGATATTGATAATGTTCTTATAAACACAACTATTTTTCCAGGGTCTGTGGTTCTACGGGTTGAATCCGGGTATGATGATATTGTGGGGGGTATGGTGCAGGATAAAATATTTGGTGGGGGTACCCGGATGAGTGCCTCTTCAATTGACTCAGTTAAGGAGCAGGTGATCGCCATAGCCGGGGAAAGGTTGATTGATGTTGTGTCCTATTGATCTGATTTGGTGTGTGTGTTTAGGGCTTGCCAGAAAACAATCTGTTAAAATTCGTGGCATTCGGCACATTCGTGAAATTCGTGATAAAATCAGCATAAAGGATCACGAATGAACGAATCGCACGAATGTCGGGGATGTAGCGTGATAGCTGGAAAGGCTAAACACGCAGCATTAACCATTCCAGGGTTGACACACCACCAAAAGTTCCGAATTGTGTTTGTAGCGTGATGTGAAAACCGGTCGAGTTTTTGGCATGACACTCCCGACAATGTTTAAGATGTTACCAATCCGTTGCTATGATATGCTATTTCATGCAATAACCTGCCCCATGACCTGCTCACCCATCCATCCGGTCCCGTGGCGTGACGTATCCCGCAGCCACAGACCCACCCAACGGAGCGGGGGAACATGAGGTTGGCTGCGCTGGTTTCGGGCGGCAAGGACGGCTTGTATGCCGCATATCTTACCAGCAAGAGTGGTGAGAGTGAACTTAGTGTCATGGTTGCGATAAAATCGCTCAACCCAGAGTCCTACATGTATCACGTTCCGAACATTGATCTGGTCAAGCTTCAGGCAGAGACAATGCAAACCCCCCTGATCTTCAGGGAGACCTTCGGAGTGAAAGAAGATGAGCTTTCCGACCTGAAAGCTGCTTTAGCAGAAGCAAAATCCACGTATGGCGTGGAAGGTGTTGTTTCAGGAGCAATATACTCTAATTACCAGAAGACACGGATTGAGGGCATCTGCGCCGAACTTGGTCTGAAGAGTCTCTCGCCACTCTGGAAAAGAAACCCCGGGGAACTCTGGAATGAGATGTTTGATGCGGGGTTTGAGGTGCTGATCTCAGCTGTTGCCGCTGACGGGCTCACAGAGGACTGGCTCGGGCGGACAGTAGATCGAAACACGTTTAAGGAACTGTGCGATCTCCACAACACCTGTTATGTCTGCACAGGAGGCGAGGGTGGCGAGTTTGAGACGTTCGTCACATATTGCCCGCTTTTCAAGGAGAAGATCACAATCGAAGAGTCACGGAACGCATGGGACCAACAAACAATAAGCGGGCAATTAATCATCGAAAAAGCCGCCAGAACCCCCCGGCTATCAGAACCCACGGTCGGATCGTAAAATTCCGCTTGAATGTTTGGGGGGTAGGAGTTACAATACTGTTTTGCGGGCATCATCACTCACAACCGAATAATTGCGCCGCCCAACCATTCAAAACAATCTAAACCCTTTTGTAGTAGTCCGGTGCATGACAGATGCGAGGTATTATATGGAACTAAATGGAGTAGAAATCGAAGATACCTATGCAGAAGCCTTTGGCATCAAGATTGCACGGGTACTCATCACTGGCGCGAGCAAACACTGGGCAATGGTTGCTGCAACGGAAGCAACGGGATTTGGGACATCAGTAATCCTGTGCCCGGCAGAAGCTGGAATTGAGTGCGTGGTCGATGGCAGCGAGACACCAGACGGACGTCCGGGCGTCTACATCCAAATATGCACGTTTGGATACAAGGCGCTTGAGGAACAGTTGATGAATCGTATCAGTCAGTGTGTGCTCACAGCACCAACAACTGCTGTGTGGAACGGGCTTCCTGATGCGGAGAAACAGTTCGATACCGGATTCAAGCTGAAGTTCTTTGCGGATGGTTACGAGTCAGAACTTGAGGTCAACGGGCGAAAAGCTTACGCGATCCCGATGATGGAAGGCGACTTTATTATCGAGCACAATATCGGTGCAGTTGATGGTGTTGCAGGAGGCAACTTCTTCATCCTCGCAGACAACCAAATGGCAGGACTTGCAGCAGCAGAAAACGCAGTGGAAGCGGTCATGCAATGCAAGGGCTCAATCACACCATTCCCTGGCGGAATTGTTGCAAGCGGCTCCAAACCTGGCGCTGACACGTACACGTTCATGAAAGCAACAACAAACCAGAGGTTTGCCCCAACGCTCAAAGACAAGATAGAGGACACAAACATCCCTGCAGATGTGAACGCAGTCTACGAACTCGTGATCAATGGTGTTGACATCGAAGCAGTGACCGCCGCAACCAAAGCAGGAATCGAGGCTGCTGTGAAGATTCCGGGCGTCAAGAAAATCACCGCCGGAAACTACGGCGGAAGCCTGGGCGCATTCAAAGTTAATCTTGGCGATCTCTTCTGAGATCGTCTCCCCTTTTTTTATTTTTTTGGAGGATCCAGTTTGAGTGCACTGCTGTAAAAAAGGAGCCAATATGACCGCTGAAATAGCAATAATGAACAAAGAAGCGATCGCAATTGCAGCAGACAGCGCTGTTACATTACGCGAGGGGAAAATCTTTAATTCAGCTAATAAGATTTTCAGTTTGTCCAAATATCATCCCGTCGGCGTAATGATCTATGGTGCTGCTGATTTTATGGGAATTCCATGGGAGACTATGCTTAAAACCTATAGGGGTGGATTAGACACAAAAAAATTTGACACTTTAAAAGAATATGCTAATGATTTTATAAACTTTTTGATCTGGGAAAAGCGATTAATTCCAGAATCCGAACAAGAAAAGCATTTTAAATTTAATGTCTATAGCTACTTTTCTTTTATCAGAAAAGAAATTGAGGAGGAAATAGAAGAGATCATCATCGAGCGAGATGAAATTGCAGACAATGAGCTTGAGGAGATAACATCTAAAATTATAAAAAAGCATTGCGATAGGTGGGCGAAGGCAGAGTTAGATACTTCAATTCCTGAAAACTATACAAAAGATTTAATAGATGGATATGAAACCACTATCGATGAAGCTAAAAAAGATGTGCTTGAAAATTTACCTCTGGACAAAGCTCTTTCCAAGCAGCTAACAGAGGTTGCTGTGAGTTTGTTTGTGAAATTTTCAGACAGGTTTATCCACGAAAAAATCCTTCACTCTTCAGGAGTGGTGATTGCAGGTTTTGGTACAGAGGATATATTTCCATCTCTCCAATCAGTTTTAATCGAAGGTGTAGTAAACAATAATCTAAAATATAAAATATATGATGCTGCAGAAATTACCTTTCAAAATAGTGCATCGATTGTTCCGTTTGCCCAGCATGAAATGGTAGATATCTTTATGGAAGGTGTTGAACCCGGGTATGGGATGGTTATCGAAGAATACTTATACCAAATATTTGAGAAATATCCAGAAGATATTATTGACAGCATTGAGGAATTAGATGCCGATGAAAAGAGGAAAAGTAAGGAGAAACTGAAGGGGGCGGGCAGCGAATTACTCGACCGGCATAAAGAAGAATTGAGGAAGTATCGAAGAACCAATTATGTAAATCCTGTTCTAGATGTTGTTTCTGCACTTCCCAAAGACGAACTCGCGGCGATGGCAGAATCACTTGTGAACTTGACATCTTTCAAGAGAAAAATGTCGATGGACGCTGAAACGGTTGCCGGACCCATCGATGTTGCGGTTATCTCCAAGGGGGATGGTTTTATCTGGATAAAAAGAAAACATTATTTTGAACGTGAGTTAAATCCGCAATTCTTTGCAAATTATTACAGGGTGGCTGGAAATGAAGAAGAATAACGAAGGAAACAAAAAGACATATCGCTCGATGAAGGAGTTTGAGATGGAGATCTTTCCGAAATCATATACCGAGCGGTTGGCAACGAAGAAAAGCGAAGACCCTCGTGCATTTGGAGCGGGATTGGCGGAAGAACTCCTTGAAGATATCAGGCAGCGATTGGCAAAGTGAAGAGAAACGCAGGATACCATGATATCCAAAAACGATAAGCTTCTGATATTAAAATATGCAAAAAAATACAAATTGACAAGAGTGATACTCTTTGGCTCATCTCGAGAAAGAAAAGACGCGAACGATATAGATATTGGCGTAATTGGACTGGTACCTGAATCATTCTTTGATTTCTGCTGGGAGTTGTATAGAGATCTGTCCAAGCCGCTGGATGTCGTCGATTTGAGCAAGGATTGTTTATTTAACAGACTTGTGGAACGGGACGGGGTGGTGCTGTATGGTTAGCGTAGAAGAGAAGGTCCGCGCTGAAATGGAGAATATCACAACGGTTCTGACTGAAATAGAGAAAGTAAAGGATATGCCGCAGAAGGAACTCGTGGTTCTTGTGGGGCTGGGGGCGTATCTTCAGAGTGTCTATACCGGGATGGAAAACATTCTGAAACAATTATTGGTATATGAAAAAATACCAGTGCCTAACACGCCCACGTGGCACAAGGATTTATTGAATCTGGCTGTCGAACATAACCTCGTAACAGGGGAAACAACCGATAAAATGGGCAAGTATCTATTTTTCCGCCATTTCTTCGCCCATTCTTACGGTTTTCTTCTGGATGAAACGAAATTGGAGCCTCTGATGGATGACATCTTCAACACCTATTCCAAGTTTAAAAAGGAGGTCATTGACCATCTCACAACGATTGAGAGATGAACCGCCATAAAATGCTGATTGCGAGCATCCTCACCATTCTTCACATCAATGCTTTTTGTAAGATGTGTGGCAGACATCAGGACTATGGCATTGAATAAACTCACCCCCCAACCTGATGGTTGAGGACGTAAACCGTACCGTTGAGTTCTACCATGATGTTCTTGGGTTTGAATTCGTTATGGGCGTCATAGAAGAGCTTTAAGAGATCCTAACATCTTATAATCATGATAGATCGCTGGATTACGCGATGATGAAATGTGGGAACGTGGAAATAATGTTTTAGGTAGAGAGAAGCCTTACTATGGCGCTTCCGGTGCTAAAAGGTAGGGAGATCGGTGGCACTTTCACCCTGTACATGGAACTCGACAATGTTTCAGATATGGTAACTACTCAGGTATGTTGATTAGTCCCCCGATTACGATTCTGTACTCTGGCAAGAAAAATAACCGCTGAGGGCGCAGAGGATCGCAGAGTAGTTAACCGTTTATTTCCCCTCCGCGTCCCTCTGCGCCCTCCGCGTGTGACAAGAAGCTGCATCACTGATTGCCTAACCGGCTACCCCTTCCATTCGGGGTAATCCTACCGCAGAATGTGTGGGTGGTAACGCCCACGCAGTAAGCCTGCGGAACAACGTGGAAAATCAGAAAGTCCGATTCGGATCAACTGCCAGGATAAAAAAAAC
>RXIK01000004.1 GCA_004211975.1 Methanosarcinales archaeon
AAGAAAAGGTCGAGAAGATCATGAAGGTCTAATCCGACACCATAGAGATCAACCAAGGAGAAATAAAGGGATAATATGGCTGCGGCAACACAAAAAAATCACACAGTAACCGCGGACGAGATCAGAGAGCAGTACAAGAAGTTTGTTGGACGGAAGGTGTTCTTCATCTTCCTCTTCATAGCCCTGATCGTACTTATATCAGGTATTTCTACGACGCTTGGCTCATACCCTATTGCAGTCGCAGAGGTTTATTCAATAATATTACACGGTTTTGTCACGATTCTCCAAAATCTTGACTTTATCATCGCTCATGGGGTCCGTGAATTTGTCAGGGAATATTTCACAACTGCCGAGGTTGTGGTCTGGCAGCTACGATTGCCACGCATCTTCCTCGGAATTGTTGCGGGCATTGGTCTTGGACTTGCAGGTGCGGTGATGCAGGCGATACTCAGAAATCCGCTTGCAAGCCCGTACACGCTTGGAATCTCGTCAGGCGCTGGTTTTGGTGCGTCACTTGCAATTCTCGCGGGCGCAGGACTCATCGGCGGGAAGTACCTGATCATCGGAAACGCGTTCATATTCGCGCTGCTGGTAGCGTTCATAATCCTCGGGCTCTCGAGCCGTAAAGGAGCAACACCTGAAACAATGATTCTCGCGGGCATTGCGATGATGTATCTCTTCGGCGCGATGACAACGATTCTTCAGTACTTTGGCGAGGCAGAGGCTGTGAAAGAAGCGGTCTTCTGGATGGTAGGCGACCTAAACAGGGCATCATGGTCTGTTGTTACGATCGTGTCGGTTGTGATCGCTCTCTGCGCCCCCTATCTCATGGCAAAGTCCTGGGACCTAAACGTGATGGGCGCAGGAGATGAGACCGCGAAGAGTCTTGGCGTGAACGTGAAGCGCACCCGGGTCACAACAATGGTTGTCTCAACAGTGATGGTCGCAACAATCGTCTGCTTCACAGGCACAATCGGTTTCATCGGGCTCGTTGCCCCACACATGACACGCCTCGCAATCGGAGGCGACAACAAGTATGTGCTACCGGTTTCAGGCCTCTTAGGTGCGGTGATTCTCATCACCGCAGACCTTGTGGCAAGAAGAATCATAGCCCCCGTAATCCTGCCTGTCGGTGCAGTGACCGCATTCATGGGAGCCCCACTCTTCCTATACCTGATAATGAGACGAAGGAGGGAATACTGGTGAAACTAAAAGTAAAAAATGTAGAATTTGGCTACAACAGCACACTGGTTCTCGAAGGTGTATCAATGGACCTGGATAGCTCAGAGATCATTGGAATCGTCGGACCGAACGGCGCCGGCAAATCCACGCTGATCCGGTGTGTCGACCGGATCCTGACACCAAGCGGGGGAACAATAATCCTGGACGAGAACGACATCAGCAACATGACAAGAATGGAGATCGCAAAAAGGATGGGGTACGTGCCCCAGACCACAACACGCGTCTTTCCAGCCACCGTCTTTGACACGATCCTCATGGGAAGACGCCCACACCTCGGCTGGAAAAGCAGCGAGGATGACGTGAACAAGGTCCTGGAGATACTGGAACTCCTCGGGATCATGGAATTTGCAATGCGAGACTTCAACGAGATCAGCGGAGGTCAACAGCAAAAAGTCCTGATCGCACGTGCACTCGCACAAGAAGCAGACATCCTCCTCCTGGACGAGCCCACAAGCAACCTCGACATACGACACCAGCTCGAAGTAATGGAGATCATGACAAACATCGTGCACAAAAAAAAGATCTCTGCCGTGATGGCAATCCATGACCTGAACCTCGCCGCAAGATACACCACCAAAATACTGATGCTGAACGGAGGCAGAATCTTTGCCGCAGGAAATCCCGAATCAGTCCTAACCGTCGAAAACATCAGGCGAGCATACGGCGTAGAAGCACTGGTGAAGAGCGACGGAGAGCGACCATACATCATCCCGGTGAGACCGGTGTGACGCGGGAGACCATAGACCATGTCCATATCAGCAGCGAGAGTGATCCTCTTTGTGATCGTTCTCCTGCTCACAATCGTGGCTCTGGTGAGCATCTCTATAACCTCCGGACATGCGGACATAACTGCGAACGATGCCTATTCTTCGATACTGCACAGGTTCTTCCCGGACCAATATGAGTCGAGCTGGCTCGCAGATATATGCGTGTGGAATCTCCGGCTTCCACGCATCCTCCTGGGCATCCTGGCAGGCATCTCTCTCGGGGTTGCGGGCGCCATCATGCAGTGGGCACTCAAAAATCCGTTTGCTTCGCCCTACACACTCGGGATTTCGTCAGTAGCGGCGTGTGGCACATATTTTGCCATAATATTTGGCGGTGCATCCATTAGAGGTGGTGCTTTCGTGATATTGGGGGCTACTGTAATCTCTGCCCTGATTGCAACAGCAAGCATCCTCTACATCTCGAGGCGCAGGTGGGCGACCCCTGCACGGGTCGTGCTGATAGGTGTTGCAGTGGTAATCATCTCCAGTCTGGTGCCGATGATACTCATGTACTTTGGCGATGCAGAGGCTGTTAAAGAAGCGGTCTTCTGGACGATAGGCGACCTAAACCGGGCATCGTGGGACGTGCTGCCATACATGGCTGGCACAATTATGCTCTGTGCGATCCTCCTACTCCTGCCAATCGTCATACCATCACTCATCGGTGCGGACGAGAGGCGTACCAGAACTTATGCAATGGTTATTGCGAGTCTGCTGGTTGCAACCACGGTCTGCTTCACCGGAACAATCGGATTAATCGGGCTACTTGGACTGAACCTGGTGGCAATAACAGTTGTTACACCGCTTATCCTACCGATGTATGCATTCACAACAATGAGGGGTGTTCCGGGGTTACTCGCGTATCTGTTACTCGCATACCTCATAGTGCGAGAGGGAAGAAAGAACGCCGGAGTGACATGAAAAATCTGTATATATATATATATTATATATATATATATATCATGGGAGTCTTAATCAAATGAATAAAACCGAAACTGGCGAGATCCACCGCTCTAACGTACGGGCACGGATGTATCAGCCAGCAACAATGCTCGTTCATAGCATCGCATCGATGCCTGCGAAAAATGCCGACGCACGGATGACTGTCAGTGGAATTAAGGACGCAGATACACGTCAATGCCCCGGAAGCCGTGTCCAATGCATTCGAAGTCACGGTCAACATCTGTAACGCGGTCAACCTCAATTCCGAGCAGTTCGATCTAACGTTTGACCTGGATGTTGTGAATGTGCTCGACGTCGATGCAGGAAATATCAATGGCACAACGGTGCCGATTGCTATATGGTCTCCTTCTGGTTTTATCCGTATCCTCTCGCCTTAGATGTCACACAGTCACCTCAGCATCTGTCCATCTCACAGGTATCTCCTCCGCCTCTATATCAACAAGCAGCACCCCGGACATACTCAGAACACATGAATCACCCTTCGATCCTCTTGTCTCAAAGTCTATTCTTGCCACATATCCGGATCCGCTGACCCCGTCGAGACCATCGAGTTTGAAGAGCACCCGGATCTTTCTTGCGTCCATAAAACCCCAACCGAGAATCGGCACCGTTGTGCCGCCTATCTTTCCTGCACTGACACCGGTCACGTTCACAACGCTTGAGTTAAAGGATAGGTCGAACTGCCCTGAATTCATGGAAGCGATATCCTTCACATCTATCGTGACATCGAACGTGCCAGATATGGATTCAGGAGCATTGACAGAAACAGGCACGCTGATGACTGCATCATCCGAAGGTGTTGGCGCGATCACATCATCCCGGTCGGTCAGTCTCACACCGGTATCATCAGAAGGTGTTGGCTTTGGCGGGACAACTCCAGCCCAGACAGGAAGCGTCACATCATATCCATAGCTATCCTTTCCATCAAAGACCCATACAGGCTCGTAGAAGTCCTGCTTCACATCCGGAACCTCGGAGTAGTAGCTGAGGAAGATGTTGTTTACCTCTATCGTGTCTATCGGCCCTGACAGTTTATAGACGGTATCGCCCCTCTGAAGTCGCTCTACCGCCTCGCTTGCGGTCAGTATCTCCCGTTCGCCGGCGTATTCGAGGTGTCTCCAGCTCTTCCGGAAGAATATGATCGTTCCATTATTCCCTATCACCACTGCTATCACATCACCAGGTCCGGCAACGGACATACCATTGAAGACCCTGTGATAACCCACCGATATGCGCACAGGTTTTTTCTCAACGACTTCATCGCCCTTATAATGCGTTCTATAGCCAGTGCTAACATTCCCAAAGACCGCATCATCAGGCATTCCCCCATGCGACTCAATGTACTCCTCTGCGATTCTTACTGCCTCTTCCTCTGAAGGAAGGAATTCTTGCACTCTGCCAAATTCAGGAGACATTTCGCCGAAACAATCTTCGTAGACCACCCTGTAATAGGGCATCGTCTCAGGTGCTTCAGGAAGTTCTGTTTTAATTACAACACTATCCGAACCACCGAGTCCAAATTTCACAGGCGGTGGCTGTGGATCATCCATCTGTGTCATCCCATAGGAGAAGAGCGCAACAGCTATTACTCCCACGAAAAGCAAGATACCAAGTTTCTTGTTCATTTTTACACCTCCTCAATCATCTATGCAATTCCAACTATCATAGTAGTACTCGCCGTCATCCGGGTGCTCATCAGGCATCACCACGCCTTCGCCCCATAGATGGTCGTTATCCTTCTGTTCTTCTGTATCGAATATTACAGCAGCAGTTACCTTAGAGCCAAAGGTATCTATTGTCGCCTTGTGATATACGTCATAAACCGTCATATCCTCGTTGGTAGCGTATTCGAAGAATTTGTCAGGGAGTTCGGGATCCCTCTGGACGATCGTCTCGAATCCCATCACCGCATGAGAGTACTTTAACGCATGTTTCCAGTCATCATGGTCACGGAGAACATGGCAGCTATGTATGATAACCCATTCATTGTCCTTGTCCCATTTATCTGCAACATCCTGAGCTCTCACATCTCTATTATTCTCTCCAGACTCCCAGTCACGAAGACAGATCTCTGTTCTGTCATCTTCCTCATGATCCACACGGCCATGACCGGGTGTGGTAATGGAAATCCGTTTCATCCACACTCTTCAATGTTACTAATAGAAAAGTTTATGTCACAAAGATCGCAAGAGCATAAAAAATGAGGTGACGATGATGAACTCTATTACACGGAAGATATTATTAATCATACTTGCAATCCTGCTCATGGCATGTATGGCCGCAGGTGATGAGGTTGAGATCGACCCTGACGCAGACGTCAATGTCACAGTCAACGCACCCGAATATGTGTCAGAAGATACGTTCGAGGTCACGATGGATGTGACAGAGATTATCGACTTTGATTCGGGGCAGTTTGATCTCAAATATGATCCGGACGTCCTGAAGGTGCTAAAAGAGGAGGCTGGGGACATCGATGACACGGAGATATCGATAGATGGACATAAGCACATACCGGATGATGATTATGACCGGTACAGGGTACTCTTCAACATCCCTGGTGCCGATGGTGTAAGCGGATCCGGATATCTTGCAAAGATCACGTTCGAGGTCGTTGGGGGAACCGGAGATACCAGTGCCATCGACGTGATCACTGATTCTGATGAAGGGGCTGAACCAAACCTCGCCGAGGCGGATGCGGATGAGATCACCGCAAACTGGTTTGGCACCACTGTAACCATTGGCACCGCACCACCAGAGTCAGCCGGGACCCCAACACCCACACCCACCGGGACGCCAGTGGTCAATGCAACACCCGACGAACAGGAATCGGTATCAGTACCGATGCCAGCCGAGACTCTGGTGACTGAATCGCTTGAGTTATCGTCCAACCCGTCCGGACTGACCGCGAGGGCGGAGGGTGCATCGGCTGTGGCGGTGCCGGGTGCATCATCTGAATCATTGGAAGACGGTGGATTTCCGGATATACCTGCATCATGTGATATTATCCCGATCTATTCGCTTGTCGGACTGCTCGCCTTACTCTATGCAATAATACAATTTAAATGAGGATATTATGTACAAACGAAACAACAACCCAAAACCAGGGGTCGCTGCAATCATACTCTTGTTAGCGGTCTGTGCAGCCCATGCAGCAGCAGTGACCGTCAGTGTCGATGCTCCCGAATATGTCTCTAACAGTAGTTTCGATGCCGCAATCAGGATCGATCAGGTCGGAGATATGGATTCCGGGCAGTTCGCCATATCATTCAATTCAAGCGTTCTGAACGTGACAGATATCAAGGGTGATATCAAGAATGGCGAGATCGGGGGCATGGAAGTACCTGTAGAGAACAAGTATTTTATAGGTGAAGACACGATCGGATTGCTCTTCAACCTCCCGGGCATCAGTGGTGTCAGCGGGTCAGGATCGCTTGCAACAATCGTTTTTGAGGTGGTGGGAAACGATGGTGACACCAGTTTCCTGAATCTCTCAGATGAACTGCTCGTCAACACGGAAGCAGATTTGATAGATGCAGACTGGATTGGTGGCATGGTGACAATTGGTGATGAGGCACTACCACCAGTACTACCACTGGCTGAATACGCCGTTACCGTGTATGTGAAAAACATCGATGACGACAGAATGGACATCCATCTCCTGATCGATGGGGCTGATAAGGGTTTTGAGCGTATCTCATCTGGCAGAGCCAAGAATTATGGTGATTATGATCTGGAGGAAGGAGTACACAGATTCACAATCAGATGGTTTGACCCAGACACCGGTGAATTGTACGAGAAGATCGAAGAACACAACATAACAGGTGCAACAACCATAATGATCCGGACTGATGAGCATGATAAAGAGGTGGAGGGGGTCAGCACCCATGTATATGTGAAGAACCTTGACAACGACAGACTGGACGTCTACCTCTACATCGACGAGTCCTTCAAAGACTTTGAAGATAGAATCTCATCAGGTTATACACAAAAATTCGGCAGATCGGACGGTTACAAGCTGACCGAGGGGAACCACACGTTCAGAATAGAATGGTACGATCCTGACACCGGAGAAGAGCATCAGACAAGCAGGGAATGCTTGATAGCAGGTGACCGGGCATCTGTGACCATCTACACCGAGAAGCATGACAAGATCAACACCCCTGTGTACGTGATGAACCTTGACGACGACGATCTGGACATCTACCTCTACATCGATGATTTCTTCAAAGACTTTGAGGACCGGATTTTACCCGGTTATACAAGAAAATTCGGAGAATCTGCCGTTTACTGTGAGTATATAGTCTCACCATTCGATACAAGAGAATTCTGCGAATCGAACGGTTACAAACTGACTGAAGGGAACCACACGTTCAGAATAGAATGGTATGATCCTGACACCGGAAAGGAGCATCAGACAAGCAGGGAATGTCTGATAACACGCGACGTGGCTATAACCCTCTACACCAAGATGCAGGATGGAGATGCGGATGATACGTGAAAAACCTTGATGGTAATGGCAACGCCACTGGATTTCACCCATGCAATTTACACAATTCAAATGAGGAGATATCATGTGCAAACGGAACAAAACCCTTAAACGACCTGGGATGACCGCTGCGGTTTTGATCATCACGATTGCGTTTGCAGCGCAGGCATCGGCGGTATATGACCCGGAAATCAGCGTCTGCGCCCCTGATTGGACGATTACTCCGTTTGATGCAGTCATAAAAATGGAGTATGTCGATGACGGCATAATGGATCTGGAAGGTGAGTTTGATCTCTCTTTTAATGCGGATGTTGTGAGCGTGGTAAGCGTCACAGGTAAGAAGATTAAAACAAAGGTGATACCTATAGAATGGGATTTTGTTGAGGGTTCGGATAATACGAAGATTCATATAAACTTCATAATACCTGATGATACGAGCACTCGAACGTACGGGGATTTTGTGGAGATACGTTTCAATTCAGTGGGGGATGTGGGTGAAGAGAGCCTGCTGAACATAGCAGGCGGGTCTCTTGCGTACAAAGATGGAACTCCAGTGTCTGCAAAATGGACCGATGACACAGTCAACATAGGCAGTTTCGATGTTACTGTTAATGCTCCCGAATCTATCTCTACCGACACGTTTGACGCCAACATCGATATCGCTGACGTCGAAGATCTCGACTCGGCACAGTTGAAATTGTCGTTCGATCCGGGCGTTATGAACGTGACCGCTGTTAAGCCCGGAAAGATCGGTGGAAAAGAGATACCGATAGAGATGTGGTGTTTCGATAAAAACAACACAATCAATGTAATCTCAAACCTCCCTGGCACGAGTGGCGTGAGCGGCTCCGGAACTATGATGACAATAACCTTTGCTGTGATCGGAGAGGCTGGTGATAGCAGCGTGCTGGACATAGTTGAAAAGTCCCCTGACACCATCATCGTTAATGCAGAAGGTGATACGCTGCCCACCAACTGGATCGACGCCACGGTGACCATCACCAGTGAAGCGCCCCCGCCGAACGAGACCAATACGACCGTCTATGTGAAGAATCCGGATGATGATAAATTGACGGTCCATCTCTTCATCGATGGCGTGTTCATCAATTATAAAGACGTGTCATCAGGATCTACTAACGAATACAGCACTTACAAGTTACTGGAAGGACCGCATACCTTCACAATCAGCTGGTACGATCCCGACACCGAGAAATGGTATGAAACAACCACAGAGTACAGCGTATCAGGTGAAGTCGATCTCGTTGTGATCAACACCGTGAAGCATACCAATGAGGATAACAGGATCAGCGCCCGTGTTTACGTGAAGAACAATGATGACGATTGTCTGGATGTCTATCTGTACATCGACGATGTATACAAGGAATACGAGACCATTGAGGCTGACGATACCTGCGACTATGAGAAAGACGGATACGAGTTTGATGAAGAAGGAGTGCACACTTTCAAGATAAAATGGCGTGATCCGGATACGTATGTGGAGTACGAAAAGCTCACCAGACAATATATAAAAAGCGAGGAGTCGATAACGATGTATGTCGATCCACACACCGAGGATAACAATAAAATCAGCACCCATGTATATGTAAAGAACCTTGACAACGACAGACTGGACGTCTACCTCTACATCGATGAGTCCTTCAAAGACTTTGAAGATAGAATCTCCTCAGGTTATACAAAAGAATTCGGCGGATCAGACGGTTACAAGCTGACCGAAGGGAACCACACGTTCAGAATAGAATGGTACGATCCTGACACCGGAGAAGAGCATCAGACAACCCGAGAATGCTTGATAACAGGTGACGTGGCATCTGTGACCATATACACCGAGAACCATGACAAGATCAACACCCATGTTTACGTGCTGAACCTTGACGACGACGAGCCGGACGTATACCTCTACATCGATGATTTCTTCAAAGACTTTGAGGACCGGATTTTACCCGGTTATACAAGAGAATTCGGCGGATCAGACGGTTACAAGCTGACTGAAGGGAATCACACGTTCAGGATAGAATGGTATGATCCCGACACCGGAAATGAGCATCAGACGACCAGGGAATGTCTGATAACACGCGATGTGGCTGTAACCCTCTACACCGAGAGGAATGATGGAGGGGAGGATGCAACTGTGGATGTCACGGTCAACGCCCCGGAGCTTGTATCTGAAACATTTAATGTTACAATCAATGTCACTGATGTCACTGATCTATGCGTAGCGCAGTTTGACCTCACGTTCGATCCGGACGTCATAGATGTGGGGAATGTCGAATCCGGAATGATCAATGACAGAGGGATGCCAATAACATATAGAATGATGGAGGATGGCAGGCTCAGAATGATGCTC
Source organism: Methanosarcinales archaeon (assembly GCA_004211975.1). Lineage (GTDB taxonomy): Archaea > Halobacteriota > Methanosarcinia > Methanosarcinales > Methanogasteraceae > Methanogaster_D. Next base: position 9,824 of record RXIK01000004.1, read on the forward strand.
TTCGATTTCGATCTAATTGTGGAGGGTGGGGTGAGCGGACCTGGATATCTGGCAAAGATCACGTTTGATGTTGTTGGAGCTACCGGGGATACCAGTGCTATTGATTTTTGTGAATCGGATGAGTTCACGAGAAAACTCGGGGATGTGGATGGAGACATAATCGACGCGAACTGGTACGGTGCTGATGTTACCATCGGCACCGCGACATCAATAGCGACATCATCACTTGAGCTATCATCCAGCCCAGCCACAGCAACAGCAGAAACACAAGGAGACGCGCAAAAAGCACCTGCAGGGACAGTCTCGGACACAGCATCCACAAGAGACGAAACACAGGAAATAATAGCAGCACACAACTTCCATTCCATCTATACACTGATCGAGTGCTCTTCCCACCCCTGCTTATAGGATTACTGAGTGAGGATACCATGTACACAAAAAACAAAGACTTAAAACAACTCGGAGTGATGATCGCTGCGGTCTTAATCATCACAATTACGTTTGCAGCGCAGGCATCAGCGGAAGATGAACCGGAAATCAGCGTCCGCGCCCCTGATTGGACGACCACCGCGTTCGATGCGGTTATAAAAATGGAGTATGTCGATGACGGCATAAAGGATATGGAAGGGGAGTTTGATCTCTCTTTTGATGCGGATGTTGTGAGCGTGGTAAGCGTCACTGGTAAGAAGATTAAAACAAAAGTGGTATCGATAGAATGGGATTTTGTTGAGGGTTCGGATAATATGAAGATTCATATAAACTTCATAATACCTGATGATACGAGTACTCGAACTTACGGAGATTTTGTAGAGATACGTTTCAATTTAGTGGGAGATGTGGGTGAAGAGAGCCTGCTGGATATATCAGGTGGGTCTCTTGCGTACAAAGATGGAACTCCGGTGTCTGCAAAATGGACCGATGACACAGTCAGCATAGGCAGTTTCGATGTTACTGTTAATGCTCCCGAATATATCCCTACTGACACGTTCGACGCCGACATCGATATCACTGACGTCGAAGATCTTGAGTCAGGGGGGTTTGAGTTGTCGTTCAATTCTAGCGTTGTAAACGTGACCGCTGTTGAGTCTGGAAAGATCAGTGGAAATGAGATGCCAGTGGAGATGTGGTGTTTCAATGAACACAACACAATCAGAGTGCTCTTCAATCTCCCGGGCACGAAAGGTGTAAGCGGCTCCGGAACTCTGGCAACAGTAACTTTCGCTGTGATCGGGGAGGATGGTGACAGCAGCGTATTGGACGTAGATACATATCAATCAGAGCATTTCACCAACACCGAAACTGACAGACTCCCAATCAACTGGATAGATGCCAATGTGACCTTCGATAGCGCAGCACGCTCGCCGCCGAGTGAAACCGATACGTATGTGTATGTGAAAAACCTTGATGATGATAAATTAACGGGTTTTCTCTTTATTGATGGTAATTTTATCATTGATAAGGATGTTTCGTCGGGTTCCACAAAGAAGTATAGCAATTATAAGTTATTGGAAGGGTTGCATGACTTCAA
>RXIK01000202.1 GCA_004211975.1 Methanosarcinales archaeon
CATCACCAAAACGTTTATATACTACTGCATAGTAGTGATACAGGTGCGAGCGGGTTACAAACTCTTTTTACCACACTAACCCCCACTCCCCACTCCCCACACCCGCTCGCACAAACCCCCTTACAATCATCAGTCATTTTTGCTCAACTCTACTCTTGTTAACGATCCTTGTCTGTATTACGTTGCCACCGAGCGCACACCACGCTTCACGCAGTTCTTTTATCTGATCTCGTCTGACAAGCGCTGTATACGCAGATCCCGTTCCTGACAGGCTCACTCCAGCGATCCCGAGTTCAAGCGCACACATCGCAACCTCCGGGTCAAATCCAAGTGCGGCACAGTACAGCAGCCCGTTTAAGGTCATTGCATTCTCAAGGTCGTGAGCAAGCGCAAGCTGGTATGCCACCTCCACAAGCGGCGCAACCACCTTTGACCTGGCGACGTTGGTATCGGCGGTGAACGCCACCTCATCGGGCAGGTAAATCAGCACATCAGAATCGTATTTGATGTGCGACACCAGCTCATTATTGCGATTGTCTGTGATTACAACCCCGCCAAGCATTGAAGCGCACGCGTCATCAAACGCGCCGGTGATGCTGACCCCGACATCAAGCGCGGCGCGGACCCCTATCCGGACGGCTTCTATTGGTGGCAGAGTTTCCCCCATGGCATTCAGTGTTGCAAGTATCACCGCGTTTGCCGCCGCAGAACTGCTTTTCAGCCCACGCGCGATCGGTATCTCGCTATGTGTGGTGACCGCGCCATCACAGGTGCATCCGAACCGGTCCAGCACCAGAGATACACATCGCTCGATCAAAGCGGTGTCATAAGTAGCGTCATCACCTGCACCACATTCACCGCAGGCATCAGTGGTCTCTATTCCGCCGGTAATCCTGCTACCACCCCCGGCGCACTCACATAACTTAACATCGGCGGTTGTCTTCAGATCGATGCAGAATGCAGCACCCTTCCATATCGCGATCGCATTCACGATTGTGCCTGCGCCATTTGCGTACGCGTGTCCATGCATAATCGATATACTCTTAATCAACCTTTATACGGATTTCCAAAGCGGGGGGCTGTCACAGTCAAATGAAAGAGATGCACCACACCACCTCAAACAGTGTTACTGAATCCAGCTCATGAAAAGCGCAGTTTATGCCATGTACTCGGGGGAGTGCTCACTGACACCCGAAGTTTTTATCATGCATAATAAACGAATAACAATTGATGGACGATCTTGATCTATCAATTCTCAGGCATCTCTGCGAGAACAGCCGCGCAAGTACCACAGAGATCGCGAAGGCTGCGGGGGTGGCGCCTTCAACGGTGCACAACCGGGTTAATCGGCTGAAAACATCCGGAATCATCGAACAGTTCACCATAATCATTGATCCGGACAAGGTTGAGCAGAATATCACGGCATACATCGGGATTAACATTGAATCTGTCAGGCGGATCGCAATCATCAATCAGTTGCGAAAGATCGAGGAGGTTCTTGAGATATATGAGCTGCTCGAACCCTACGATCTGTTCATCAAGGTGCGCACACAGGACATCAGTTCACTGAAAGAACGGGTGCTAAAGGCAGTCAACGAGTTTGAGGGAGTCCTTGGTTCAAGCACCATCCTGACCACAAAAAGGCACAAAGAAACATCCTGCGCCATTACAAGGAAATAGGGAATAGGGAATAAGGGGGCAAACATGATCACCACAATCGAGGCGATACTAACCGCAATCGTATACCTGCTAGGGGGAGCGTTCATATTGTTTATATACGAGGCTTACACCCACACACACCAGAAGAACTTGCTGATACTTGCCATCGGGTTGTTTATACTAATATTCGGAAGCAATTTCGATATACTTGCTGGATTACTGCTATCCAACTATATAACCGAATCAACTGCCCGCATACTCGCATTACTAATCGAGATACCGGGCATTCTAATCATACTCTACTCAGTGATCAAATCATAAATACCATGAACAGCCATCGCAAATCCGACCGATACACGGCATTCGCCCGAAACTGGAAGCTAATCGGGATAACATCCAGAAAAAAATGGCGGAAAAGCGGCATTCAAGACAAAGTGCTCTGGCACGTGCTCGAAAAAATAGTCGGATCAAACGATGGGAACAAGATAATTAACGATGCCTGCTACGCAGTCGGACTACTGGACGGACAAGCCCTACACAATAACAGCATAGACCAAGAAGATGACAAGAATGATATATGTGACACAGAAAACAAGGGCAAAGATGAGGTTGCTAAAACCTGCTTAACCACACTCGAACTAATGTGCCTACTCTCCGGCATACATGCCGAACTACGCACCACAAACAAAAAACCCACGCTAAAAATCATGAAATGCCCATACACAGACGTGCTCACAGGCATCCACCCACCAGACAGCATCTGCAAACACCACGCAAGCGGCATGATACACGCAATCAACCGCAAATCAAAACTCATCCGAAAACAAAAAATGTGCGCAGGCGACCCATACTGCGAGTTCATGGTTGACAGAGACATCTGACCCCGGGGGGTTAATGCCTAATCACTCCTCTGGAGGGGGAATTTTCGGAACTTTTCGGGTCACCCATATATAGCTGATAGGAGTATGTAAAATTCTATAATGGCATATTAATATTATATAATATATGTAAATAATGGATTCGATTGAACACCATATAAACAGCGCGATTTAACAGATCAGCCCCTCATGATCCGTATGATCAAAAGCATTCCGACAAGGTTTATCAGGATAATTGGTATGGCGACCCACAGTATACTTTTTTGACCACCCCTCCGTGTTTCCCCTGCCGGATATTGTGGGTTGGATACCGCGGATACCATAGTTTTTCCGGCAGCAGAACAATCGACAACGTAATCAGAATCGAGGAATATCTCCTGTTCATCTGTTCTTCCGATTCTTGTTATCTGGATCGTGTAGTTGTATCCTGTGTCCAGACCTCTGAACAAGAATTCGGAGTCTGAGGTTCCCCTGATGACCTCGCCGCAACCACGCACCTCTGCATCCACATTTGATCCTGCTATTACTCGTAGATCCGCGTATCTCGTGGTAGGCAGCGGATTTCCGTCGCATGAGGTTGTGGGAAGCCCGATCTGTGCGAGTAGTGTTGGCGCGATATCTTCCTGTCCGCCTGACGGGATTGTGCCCTGTAAGATCCCGCTTCCGGAGAATATGAGCGGTATTCGCTGGCTTTCCGGACGCTCACTATATTTGTCGGACACATGCCCGCCACGCACTGCTCTACTTGTCGCAAAGCCCATGCCATGATCAGCGGTTAGTATGAACAGCAGGTCGTGATCGGTGCATGTCCGGTATAGTTTCATGACTGCCTTATCCGTGCCATTGATCACATCGAGATATCCTGATGTTCCGAGGTGGTGTCCGGCAGA
>RXIK01000126.1 GCA_004211975.1 Methanosarcinales archaeon
GGATTATACGTATGCCCAGATAAGGGCGTATCCATAAATGCAGATGTGAACGGCGTCGCAAACATCAAACAGAATAATAACTGTGAGCCTCCGGGTAGCAGTAACTGGGCTATGGCGAGCCCATTGCGGGTGTCAGCATGAAAGTGGTAACGCACTACACAAAGATTCCTCGCTCTTCAGAGCGGGGAGCACGTCAAAGGTTGGATAAGGTTGAACGAGTAGGGATGGGCATACACAAGATGAAGGAAACTATGGCTCTGGCAGGTTTAAAAGAACCTGTGTTTGAGACGGATTGTTTTTTCAGAGCGATATTTTTCAGACCGACGAGAGGCGATATTTTTCCAACCCCGCTTAAGGTCGGAGAAAAGGTCGGAGAAAAGGTCGGAGAAAAGGTCGGAGAAAAAATAACTGCAAACCAGCAGAAGATCATTGATTCCATTCTACAAGAGCCAACCATTTCCGCAAAGGAATTATCCGGATTAGTAGGTATTTCCCAGAGAAAAATCGAAGACAACATCGCCAAACTAAAAAAAATGGGGTTAATCAGGCGCATCGGTCCGGCGAGAGGTGGGCACTGGGAGATAGGTGGCAAATGACGGGGGATGCACCGACTCACTACAGTTACAGGCTTTCTGAAGAAGAAAATCTTTTCAGGTTCTACTTTAGCATATTCGAACGATTGATTAAAAAGACCGATCTACCCTTTGCGTTGAGGGCAGATGGCTTTGCCACCGATGATCAACCCCAGCTTACTGCGATACGGGATGCACTGGCGAATCTTCTGATACATTCCGACTACTTCAGTCCGGTGAAACCAAGGATAAGGGTCTTCATTGACCGGATTGAGTTCCTGAACCCGAATAGCCTGCCAAAGGACCTTGAATCCATTATACGAGAAGATTTCACTATGCCAAGAAACCCCATTGTCACAAAGATATTCAGGGTCATAAAACTGGCTGAGAATGCGGGATCAGGCATTGATAAAATGATCAATGGCTGGAAAGCCTATTACGAGAACGTGCCTGCGATATCAGGTGGCATCGATTACTATAAGATAACGTTTCCGTTAGTCAAGGGCACGGGAGTTTCGGAGAAAACTTCGGAGAAAATCATTCTGCTTATCAAAGAAAATCCATCGATCAGTGCAAAAGAGATTGCAGAAAAGCTCGGCGTATCGCCACGGGCAATTGAGATGCAGATTGCGAAATTGAAAAAGAAGAACATTATTATACGAATCGGTCCGGCAAAGAGTGGGCAATGGGCGGTGGTCGACAAATGAAGGGGCAGGCGGTCTTCAAGCACTGGTTCGTCGATTTCGAGTTTCCGAACGAGAATGGCAAGCCGCACATATTCAGCGGCGGCGAGATGGTGGATCCAGAGCTGGGGGCGGTGCCGGATGGGTGGGAAGTTATTTCGATTGGTGATGTCGTGAAAATAGTGGGTGGTGGTACCCCTCGTACGAATAATCCTGCATTTTTGGAGGGGGGAATACATCGCTGGACACGCGTAAATCTTGAGACCATTAAGGGACGCGCTTGTGAGACTACGTTTCAGGAAATTTGCAAGAAGAATTTTAGACCCATTAAGATTGCTGTACCGACACCTGAAATACTAACTCGCTTCGAAAAAACCGTTGGGCGTTTATTTAAACAAATCGTGGCAAATGAGTGGGAATCCCGCGCCCTAACATCAATCCGCGATGCCTTCCTCCTAAAATTGATGTCAGGAGAGATTCGGGTAAATCATAAAAATGGGGGATATACAAATGAGATTCTGGGTTAAAGTGGGTCTTTTTCTCAGTTCTTATTTTCCACTATTTTTAATATTGGCTATTAAAAATTGGTTTAATTGTTATATGACGTTATTTCTTATTATAGTGAGCACATATAGCCTTGTGTGGGTGTGTATAATCAGCATCTCAAAGAAATGGACCGTAGAATCGTATAACGTTCTAAAAGTCGAAAACAGAACTCAGGAATCTTTAAACTATCTTATCCCATATATCATTTCATTCATCGGATTTGATTTGAATAAATGGCAGGATTGGGGTGCCCTTACCATCCTTCTGGCGATACTTTTTGTAGTTTATCTGAATTCCGACCTATTATATGTCAATCCAATGTTATTATTTTTTAAATACAAAATATACAAGATTGAAGTATGTAAGCCGATAATAGGGTGTGAAGATACGAGAAGCGAAATTCTAATAATAACAAATAGGAAAAACTATATTAAGAGAGATGACCGAATAACTGTAAAAGACATAGACCGGGGTATAGTCTTAGAGGCGATTGAATGATGAACGAAATAGTAACCTATCTGAAAGGAGCAGAACCAAGAAATGTAAAACTATACTTCGTAGAGCGGAATAAAAACCAAATAACAAAAGAAATTAGTTATAATACATTAAAGACTACGATAACCACAGATATAGGAAGCGAGCTTATAGATGCGGGATATCAACAGGTTGTATCCATATTAAATAAGGATCCAGAATGCATCGAATACGGAGTTATACCCTATTCGGATAGGGTTCATGTGGAAAAAATAAACAAAAACGAGGTTCCCTATTTATCTCAACTGCTAACAGAAGTTTCAAACTCCGCCCTTGAAGTTTTCGAAGATAACAGAACTAATAAGATCTTTGGATATATTGTAAAAATAGAAAATGGAAACAATGCCCTATTTTTATTCAGGAAATACACCCCGAAAAAACTGTTAGAAAAGGGAAAACTCTCAATGATAGTCAACGAAGGAAGTTTTCAAAGATTGAATTATAAAATAATGGCGATAGATGAGGTCTATGATGCTGCACTTCTTTTAAAAGAAGGAAATGACCTTTCACAATTGCAGGTTTTCATTTTCAACAGATCAAAATTTGAGTCTATGTTTAGCTTTGTTGCTTTTTATGAGAAAGAAGTGGATGGCAGAAAGAAAGAAATCAACGACAAGAATTTGTTAAATGATATTGATGTGTTTATCGATTTCTGCAAAAATGATAGTCGAATGATTAAGAAATTTGCACGAATTCTTAAAAATGGTGAATTCAGTAAAATGAGTAAGAACAACATAAAAGATGTTGCAGATGAATACAAGTTAGATTTAGAATTTGATGACAGTGGGAAAATCGTGCTAAATAAAGACAACATCTGGACAATCCTTCGAATTTTAGATGACGATTACGTACGTTCTGAGATTACTGATACTAAATATGAGGCACGTTCCAAGGTGAAAAAATGACTCACTCATAGAACTCAGACCCAAAGTCCCCCATCAGAATCAACCAAACCACAAAAATAACCAACAAAGGAGACCCAACATGCCCAACACCGAAAGACAACTAACCTTAACCATCGGCGGTCCGGATGTCGAGGACGGAAAAATTCCTCTTGCAGCACTTGCCGGTAAACTAAACGCACTCCAGAAAGCACTCTTCAACGTGGCGCTGGCACGGTCGGGAGGTCCGGTAGCGCAGCGTGGCAACTGGTCAAAGCGCATCATTGCATCATGTGAATTACTATTCTGCGAATCTCGCAAAGGCAGTCTTGCCGTGGTAGCAGAGATCCCGCCGCCGTCATCGGTGCAGACCACACTTGGGGGAAAGAAAGACGATGAAGGATTGCATGCGCTCGATACGTTGCGGCAGGTAACGGTATCTATCAGTGCGGGCGATAGTTCAAATCTTGTCTCGATCATGCCGGATGGTGGGGCGCGTCTTCGTGCTCTAAAGTCCATTGAAGCGCTTTGTCCCCGTGATACTGACGGTTTCTGGGTATCTCTGGGAAATGGGGATGGATTGCCTTATGCTCGCCTTACATCCGAATCTCGAAGCTTCATTCAACATATATTCGAAGATGATGATGTTATTGAGGTCCAAACCATAAGCGGAGATCTTGTGGAGATCAGGGTGCTTGCAGGTAGGCGTCATATCGTTATCCGCCACCAACAGCGGGAAATTGTGTGTTATTACCCTACCGAGATGGAGGAAACTATTACACAACTCGTTGCTGGTTCTATTGTCGAAGTTAAAGGGCGGGCACAGTTGGGTGATGACGGGGTGGTTCGCCAGATCGACGAAGTGCTGGATGTCTCAACAATAGACCTCTCATCATTCCGAACATCCTCGTTCCATTTCAACGACGGACGTTTCATTCTCAAGGACCCCGTAATCTGCTCTCCGGAGTATCGCAATAACCTGTGGGTGTATGAGTGCCCACGCTATGGATTACATGCGTTTTCAGAGGATCGGCAGGAAGCGCTGCGCCAGCTTGGGGAAGAGTTCGCTTTCCTATACGAGGGTCTAATAAATGAACCTGATGAGAATCTGACACCAGATGCAATTGAACTTCGTGATCTACTCAAGGCAGATTCTGTCAGAGTCGAGGAGATCTAAAAATGGCTGTTTATCACACATCAAAATTCATTGCCGCAATCAAGAGGAAGGGTTTTGTTCCAGATAAGACTCACCACAACATGTTCTGGTACTACCTTGATGGTAAAAAGACATCGGTTCGCACCCGCACAAGTCATGGGGAGAAGGAATTCAATGACGGACTGATGGCTGAACGGCGCAAACAGATTGGACTTGCCAGTAAAGAGCAAATGCTTGATTTAATCGAATGCCCACTCTCCGCAGACGATTTGCAGCAAATTCTCATCGAAAGTGGGCGCATTCGAGAACCAGAGCCAAAATTGAAGGATTGATCCACAACAAAAACGGAGGCTAATATGAGGGCATTCCCGATATCAAGCACAAAAGAAGACGAATTGTAATCACTCCGGCATGTTGATTGGATTCGTAACAATCTGACGATTGGCAAGGTGTTAAGGGGGCGTATTCAGGTAAAGCTCCAGGGGATGGTCACTCGACTTTGGAAACCAAAGAAACAGCTGCAGCCATCCGATTACCCGCCAGATCCCAAAATACCGAAGACTAAATCCAACCAAAAACCGCCATCATCCGCCCCATCGAAACATGCCCAATTTCACACTTATTCTACGTTGTAGGAGTAAGGTTCCAGCTTCACATTGTGCCGCAACACCCCGATTTTCAAGATTCTGAATATCTCGGCCAACTCACCGTGAACTCATCATTCGGTCCGACCGGACGCGAGAATGCAATGCCATCGATCGGCGGGTCTCCCGCGGGTGAATGTCGCCCGCTTTCGGCTGGTATGTTGCGGTCGCCTCTGCGATGATGTCCGATTCGGTCACCCTTTCCCGCGGAGAGGTTCCACGCGGTCCCCTCGATTCCGAGGATGGTTTTGTGCATTGTTCTGGTGTTATGGCGGGGGCGGGAGGTAAAGATATCCAAACGCACAATCAGAGAATCGTGGTTAACCTCTTAATCGTATAACGATATGCTGTATATGCAATGGCTGAAGTAAAGATGCATGATGACTATCTGATTGTTATACCGGTGAATGTCCGTGAATCACTGGGACTCATAATCGGAGAAACAATCGATTTTGTTGTGGAAATGGGAAAAGCAGCGTTGTATCCAAAAAGATGTGGCGTGGTATCCGTGCGACGACTTTCCGGTATCGTCAAACACGGCGGTATGATCGATGAGGTGCTGGAGGTGGGCTACACTGCGATAAATCTCAATACGGTGATAAAGAACGAGATAAAAGAGATCGTGACTGATGCGCGAAACTTTGGCAAGCAATAATATGACTGTAGAAGACTATCGTATGTGGTCAAAAGTGATAAAAATCCTTAAAATATGGGGGGAAAACAGTAAATGGAACAGATAGCAGTTTATTTCATAAGGGCGCTTCAAAAATTGATTTCAAAGGTCATGTTAGGTCTATTGGATTATATTGTACTATTAATGTTATCTGCGCCTACGGTATTCTTTTTAATCGATTATCTCGATATCTCAGAATTCATTTCAAAATTTAATTCAATTTACATTATAATTTTGCTTTCTATTTTTTCTGTTTCTATGGTTTATTACTCGATTTACGTGTACCTAAAATTTAGTAAATCCAATGCAAAAAGGTGGTTGAAACGGGGGTTCGTTGGCATTGTTGGTGTCATCGCTGTACAACGTGTGCTAAGGTGGTTAGGTGGATATGAGTTAGGAGGAAAATTATTGTTAGAATCTTTCGAACCCATATACTCTTATTTACATGTGCTGGGGATGATAGCGGTAGTGGTCTGTACTCTGAGTGTTATGTCATTATTTGCGGAGTGGGTGGGTGGACACAAAATAAATACGTACTTTACCGATGCAATAAAACGCTTAGAAAAAATCCAGAATAATGAAATAAAGAACTATAAAGACATGTATGAAATCCATAATGCTTCGGATGAGTACGGTAGTGGAATTAAGGAAGTAAAAAATTTATTGATACGTGGAATTGATCTTGATAGATTTTTTGATTTAAATACTGAACTCAGTCTAAATGAAATTTTAGACTGGTTAACTTTTTCGATGCAATATTATCTTTTTTATGGGGAAATTGAACAAATGAAAGCAGTAAAAATACATTTGGAATGCATGACTGATAATTTCGATGAAAATTATTGTATCAATGCAGATAACTTTGTACGTGAAATTTTAAGGATGTATGATGAGATTGATCGATATTTTAAAGAAAATAACATTTGTATAGTGCGCAGCACCAAATTTACAGACCGTGCTATGAGTTATTTGCAACCGGTATTATTAGCTATTGTGTTATTAGTAATATCTATGATTACTAAATATTTTATAATTAATTAGCATCCAAGCATGCCCCTTCTCTGAATCTGGTAATCCAAGCACCGACACCCCAAACCGATTACGGTTTACTGCCCGACTTTAAGGTGTATGATACAGTGGTTAACTCCGATTAACGGAATATCAAGCAAGAGTTGTCAGAACACGCGCTGCGATGTGGGCGGATGCCGCCTCTAGCAATCGTGTTGTTACCGAATCTACCTTCTTTTGGACAACATGTATCGGTTGCAACTACTTCTTTCTGGCAGTGTGGGCATGTATAATGTGCAATTTTGTATTCGGTGACGATAACAGGTTGTGGTTCAGGAATCTCAGAGGGTGATCTTCGATTTTACGCTGAACGGAGCACCAAGCTTTGGCTCCACAGTCCGGACATCGATCTTTCATGACATCCACCTGCCTATCCGGCTTTGCAGGAGGTCTTGTCACGCCCTTATGCCCTTTCTTCTGCCCCGACTTTCCCATCGCCTGCATCCTGGTCCTTTTTGCGCTTGCCGCCACGCTTCAGACGAGGTTGCGTATTGCATTATCATGCATAGCAAGTTTGGCAACGAGCTCCCTTATGTGTCATTTAAGCGACTCATTCTCACGCTTGAGTTGGTCAATAGCGTCTTGAAGTTGCTTGATGATTGCGTTCTTGTCCATCATCCTCTTGGAAGACTATCATAGTAATAATATAAAAATTTTGTGGTTGAGAATGTGTTTCGGATCGATCCAGAAGAACAGTAGACAGAGTGGTTATGCGGGGGAGCTAAACACATACGATGAAGTAACACAAAACTACTTTGATTTCCATTCTTTCATTTCTTCATCTATAAAAAAATCAATCATCATTTTATATATTTTCTCAATTAACTCCGGAGATGCACCATACTTTTCTGCTAATTCTTTTTTGGAATTAATAACGTTTTGCACTCTATTTGAATCTGTTACAGCTTTTTCATCCTTTTTGAATTTTGCAGCCTCTTTTACATATTCTGAACGACTAGCAATTAATTCAACAATTTGATTGTCAATACTATCTATAGCTGTTCTGATTTCTGTCATATTAATACAATCTCTTGCATCTTTCATATCTACCTTCTTTCTTGTTATTTCATCTAAAATTCCGGGCGTATCCGAATGCCGGCTTTGCTGGATTTGGGCGAAGCGCCGCAGACACGAAGCCAGATACACTTTAGTTATATGAAGTTGTATTCATCTTCAGTTTCTCTAATACTTATGGGGAATACCTTTAATATGCAAAAGGAGATGTTCATGACCCTCGATCTCTTTGATCCAACCATAATTAGCATCTGATTTTACATCAAGATCTTTTATATATGGCTTGATATCAAGCACAGGGGTTCCATCGAACGCATCCAAACCCGATGTTAAAATCTCGTTATTTATGATGTGTTTTATACGAACAATGCTAAGCCCGATGTGATTCGGGCGATCAGGAGACCTACTTGCAAACACGCCTACCTGTACACCATCAGCCCATGGGGGGGACACAATCATTGACTGATCTCCCTTTACATGATGTATATAGTAAATAACATAGATATAGTGAAATCCGGCAAGTTTATGGAGTCCCTCGGCATATTGGGGCTCAACCACTATACGGAAATCTCCCTCTTCTTCCTTTACTGGCTGATACGGGGCATTATCGGCATATGGAGTTCTAATAACTCCGATCTGATTCATCTCAAAGCATACGATTCCTTCTGTTTGTTTAATCTCTTTTGACATTTTATATATCCTCGTCTCGTGACATTATTTTCTTCTATCTTCTTATTTGCTAATCCAATATGTCTATCTTCACTCATCTGTTGCAATTTAATATAACGTTTTGTTAAACATTCTCTCGCTACTACTACTACTACTACTACACACATGCTCGCTGTAAAGACTTCGTTTAATGGTCGTCTTAGTGTATATCCCTTCATAGGTTCAGCACATCCCAAACAGAATGTTAGCTGCGGCATTGCGCCCGCAATCGGTATCCGCGGGGTCACTTCGGCTTTATCTTCCGGAGCTGCAGGATCTGGTTCATCGGATGTAAACGGATGCCTGAGTTCGTAGCCAGCAGTCACACCTGCTCGAGAGCCTGCATGGCTTTGACCTGTGTAGCCCAATCGTTTGCCTGCGAACTTGAGCACGGCAGGAGCGAAAGTGGAGCGCCCCCCGCCCCAGAGTTTAATCCCTTACCGGTTAACTCAGGCTTTGTCCACCATCCACCACCAATAATGCCCCGGTAATAGCGCTTGCTTCATCAGAGCTTAAAAACAAAATTGTGTGTGCTACCTCCTTTGGTTCAATAAGTCTTTTTAAATAACTATCTTCTTTAAATTTCTCTATTGACACCTCAGGTATTGATTTTGCAATATCAGTATTTGTCATTCCAGGCGCAACAGTATTTACACGAATTTTAGGCGCAACTTCTTTTGCCAATGTTTTAGTAAAACTGATAACGGCTGCTTTAGAAGTTGAATAATCTGTAATTGCCGCTCTCCCTTGACCGAATAATCCCCTTATTGAGGAAATATTAACAATTGAACCGCCATCTTTCATTAATTTAATGGCTTTTTGAGAACATAAAAACATTCCCGCAATATTTACGGCATAAGTTTTATTCCACTCTTCTATAGTAAGTTCTGAAAACGATTTTATGGAAACTATACCTGCGTTATTTATTAAAATATCTATTCTTCCGTATTTTTCAGATATCTGTTCAAACATGCCGATAATTTCGTCTTGTTTGCTAATGTCTGCTTTGATAAGCATGCCGTTATTGTTTATTTCATTTAAAACAGATTTTGCAGCCAGTTCATCTGAGAGATAGTTAATAATTACTGTTGCGCCTTCTTTTGCAAATAGCTTCGCAGTTTCTGCACCAACACCTCTACTTGCACCTGTGATCAACACAATTTTATTTTTAAATTTCATAGTATTTATAAGATTACAATTGTTTATAAAACTTTTGGGTCAGGGATTAAATTTCGCCTAACTTTATTATATCCAAACTCGAGTTCGCATATTATTCCACACAGGCATTACATCTAAGTTTACTTCGCATATATACCCCTTCAGTTGAACATTCTCACTCATTTTTCACAACCCGAACTTTGTAATAGATGCGGATGCACAAATAACTCGCGCATTTTTTGCAATGATGCATAACGTCGTGCAAATAAAAACGACAGATGTCCCGGATTTCTCTCTCATCCTCGCTACATGACCCAAGGCAACTCACAAATAATAATTTACCCACCACCAGTTTTACATATTGATCTCTTGATCGAGTGACCGCGGATAGAACTACTTGTATCCTGTGTATCTGAATTTCAGTGGAATTAAAGAGCAATTGTTATTACAGCACCATTCCAAAATAGATTCAATATATCTATAGAATGGTTTGTACGATGAACATAAATGAAATATCAGAAACACTCAAGTCTATCATTAAGAATACGGCAGAGAAATTGAGTGGTTTTAAAAGAAGAACCTATATTGCCGAGATCAGCCTTCACCCGGGATCGCAGGTTCTTCTTACTGAACTCTTTGCAGAGGCGATAGCAGAAGGTAAACAGATCATCATAACCACGCACAGCGAGTTTCTGCCGCTTGCACTGCGTAGACCGATTAAGAATGGTTTATTGGCGCTGGATGCTATTGCGCTGTACCACGTCATGAAAGACGAGGGTGGAACCACCGCTGAAAAGCTTGATCTCACCGAAGACGGTTATGTGCGGGGGTGGATCCCTTCTTTTGCCGAGATTGAGGATGATCTGCTTGGTGAGTGGACAGAAACCGTTCCGGAGGATTAAGTTGCCCGATGTCTTGTTGATCGGGGATGTTACCCCTCCACGCCCTGTCTGAGCCGTATTGCCTCCTGCTTCACTGCGTTGTTCTTAAACACTGTTGCAACCATTTCGATTGCTTCTAGATTGCGCACAACTTGATCTAGGTACTCAAGGATGTCTGCGGGGTATGCATAGACTCCGTAGTTGTTGCTGATTTCTTGCACGATGTTTTTTGGGCTGAGTCCTTCGCATCGTAGTTCGATTAGTTTTTGTGAGAATTTTCGTTCGGGGCAGCCGCAGTAGGGTGTGTCGCGGCATGGGCATACCATGAATTCGGTGATGAAAGCGATGATTTGGTCGCGAATGTCGTGGTCAAGAGCGGCGATTGATTCTCCTGAGAATATGAGGTCGTATGATGCGCCCTGGAATACTCTTGATGGTATGTGCATTTTCAGGGCGTTGGCGATTCTTCCTGCGTCCTTGAAATAGACTGCCTCAAATATTTCGAGCGATACCACGGTGTCAAGTGGTGGCTCGCTTTTTTTGACTGCGTCCCTGATCAGGAATGCCTGTTTGATGCTGAGAAAGTGTGTTGTAGTGATTTTGCCAAAGTCGGTGAGTTTGGCGGATTTGGTGACAAGTCCGCCTTCCATCAGTTTTCTGAAGAGGTATTTGAAGTTTCCGCCGCCGATCAGCAGGTCGTTTAATGCGCGTAGTTCTGACTCGTTTTTTGCGAGTGCTGCGCATGCAAGCAGTTCTTCCATCTGTTCGGGTTCTTCGTACACGGCGTCGACTGGTTCGACGTCGTGTTTCAGTAGTTTGAATGCGATTTCGTCTTCGGTTTCGCCGCCGCCGTGGTATTTTCGGTCTGGTTCAGCGAGCACCATCACTTTCCCGAGGTCGTGGTAGTCTGGTCGTCCTGCCCGCCCGACCATTTGGTGGAACTCGTGCACGGATAGCCAGTCGATCCCCATTGCAAGTGATTCAAAGATTACCTGTGACGCCGGGAAATCGACGCCTGCGGCAAGGGCGGCTGTTGTTACGACCACTGCGAGTTTGCCTGCTGCAAACGCGGATGTGATGCGTCGTCGTTCCTGTTGTGATAGTCCTGCGTGGTATGCTGCGGCGTTTATTTGGGTGCTTTCTGCGATTTTGTGGCATCTTTGGCGTGAGTTGGTGAAGACTATTGTCTGTCCCCGGTATCCTTTTGATGACTGTGTGTTCCATTCCCGCTGTGATAGTCGGTCGATGATCCGTATCTTGTCGCGTCCGCCTGCAAAGAGCAGGTGTATTTCGATTGGCACTGGTCGCACTCCGTATCGGACCAGTTGTCCTGGGGAGCCTTTTTCGAAAAGCATTTTTGAGAGGGATTTTGGTTTGCCAACGGTTGCTGACAGGTAGATGAACTGGGCTTTTGGGGATGTGTGCTTCAGTCTTGCTATTAGACCGTCCATCCGGTGTCCGCGCTCCTCGTCTGCAAGTGTGTGTACCTCATCGATCACAACTGTCCCGATTTTTCCGAGTTTTCCTGCTTTTCCTGATCTAAGCAGGTAGTCCACGCCCTCGTAGGTGCCAACCCAGACTGTGGTTGTTTTTGTTGGTTTCCCTTGTTTACGCCCTTTTTCACGCATTATCCTGCTTGACCCGACCTGAAGCACTGTTGTGGTTCCAAGAGGCGCGTATCGTTTTCTGAAGTCTTCTTCTTTCTGGTGTGCAAGTGCAACGAGCGGGACCATGAACAGGAAGTTTCCTTTGCCTTCAAGCAGGTTTTTTATGCCTGCAAGCTCTCCGATCAGGGTCTTGCCAGTAGCGGTGTCAGAGACGACCAGTTGACCGGTGCCCTCAAAAAGACCGCTCTTTATGGATAGTGACTGAACTGGTAGCAGTGTGTCCAACTTTTCCGTAAGCAAACTCTTGAACCGCTTTGGAATTTGAAGATCCTGCACCCTCATTGGCTTAATCGCATTGGGATCGGTTGCACTGATCCTGCGGTACAGCGTGAGATCAGGATCGATCACATCAGGATCAAGCATGCCTCTGACCCGGTCAAGGTCACGGGTTTTAAGAAGCAGATTCTCGATTCGTTCGAGTGCAGGTTCGCCGAGTTTCATCGGGGCAAGTTCCCTGTGTAGTTCTGTAAGCGCGCAATCCGGGCATATTAGCTCGCCTCTGGACTGGATCGATCGTTTATCGATTAGATTGAACCGGTTATCAAGCAGACAGTATCGGCAGGCTGAAACAGGTTCGCATGAAAGCTGGTAGCCGCGAAGCATCTCCTGAAACTCATCTGCGGTCTTACGGTCTCCTGATGCAAGCAGGATGTGGTCAGCATCCCTGAGCATCTCGACTGCTTCGGCTGGCTTTTTGAACTTGTTTCCCAGCATGAATTTGAACGGGCGCATCCCTTTCGCGGTTTTTGCAAGCGTGAGCGTGTAGCAGGAGAGGGGCGTTTTCTGCAGGTTAATGATCTGCATGATCATGAGCTTTGATCGCTGCGGGGTTGCAAGGACCGATATGCTCATTGCCGGTACCTTTGCAGCAGGCTGCGCATTATATTTACGGGAACTTTTGGGGGGTGCATCAGGCAGCACAGTTCATGTGCAATCATAGTTCCTATCTTGCGCCAGTTAAACGGGTGATAGCCCCTCTGTAATTGTGGTTGACCGGCAGCAAACTTTTTCCTGGCGGTCTTGCCGCTGTTATCTTGTTTCAATTAATCTTAGTCCTCACTCAAGCGCATGATTGCATCAGCGAGATCGCCGCTTGATTCTTTCAGTGCGTCGCGTGCCGCATCCTCGCTCACACCCGTCTGTTCGGCGACCAGTTTCACGTCATCATCGGGTATCATCAGCTCTCGCACGCGTTCCTGCTCGCGGGGAGTGCCTGTCAACTGGTATGTCTTTGTGCCGGAAGCATCCATTATCGAGACTGTTGCGTCATCAAACACGATCTCGGTGTCCGCCGTCCGGATGATAACCTCTTCCACATCCTCGATATCTGTGACTGTGATGCCCATCTGCTTCATCATCTGCTTAACCTTGCGTGGGTTCATGCCCTTTCCAAGTCCCGGAAACATATTTGTTCACCTCGTTATCGTCACTGCTAAGTTGTTCTGATCTTCAAATACTGTGTTCTTTAATCTATATGACTTTTCTCTAAGTGGGCTAATTAATGATACTACGGATTTCGCCGGAAAGACTATAGTTACAGAAAAGACCAACATCTGACTGATGCAGATACACAGGTTCTCACAATATGCAAATGCATACTTACTCAACGAAACCGTCCTGATCGATGCCGGAATTAATCCGGTGGTTATTGAGGGACACGATCCTGAACTGATCATACTCACGCACTGCCATTTTGATCATACCTGCGCCGCGCCCGCAATCGTGGAGATGACTGGCGCTAAGATCGCAGTTCATGAGGCGGACGCCGTGCTGCTTGGTGATGACCGTGCGACCGCGGCAGTGATGTTCGGCGAACATGCCCCTCATATAGCGCCTGATTTGCTGCTTCGCGGTGGAGAAACACTTGAATTTGACGGTTTCGCTCTGGACGTGATCCATACGCCTGGTCACACGCAAGGGGGTATCTGTCTGTACGAACCAGAGACGCGGAGTCTGTTTTCCGGAGACACCGTCTTTCCGGATGGTGGGATGGGGCGGTACGACCTTGGCGGTAACATCTCTGATCTTGCACGCTCGATCGAACTGCTCACAAGCCTTGACGTGGCAGTGATGTACCCTGGACACATGGGGGTTACTGATGTGGATGTGCCTGCACAGATACGATTATCACTGGATAGAGCGCGTATGCTCATGTAACTGATCAAAAAACATCTGTGACCGGATATGTTCGTTTAAGCGGTATGTTTTTATCAGCCTAAAAAGAGTGTACTTGCAAAAACCAGATTATGGTGATTAATATGAAGAAACAACTTATTATTGGCGTCTTGCTGGCACTGGTTCTCGTTGTCAGCGGATGCGTAGACACAGACGGTGGCAGTACTGATGAGGTGATCCAGGAGGGTGATTATGTGCGGGTGAACTACACGGGAAGACTTGAAGATGGCACTGTTTTTGACACGTCCGTGGAAGATGTCGCAATCAAAGCAGGCATGCACAACCCGGGCAGGGCGTATCAGCCGATTGGGTTCACGGTTGGCGCCGGACAGATGATCAAGGGGTTTGACCGCGGTGTAGTTGGCATGGTGACAGGCGAAGCAAAGACCCTGACTATGTCACCTGAAGACGCATACGGATCTCCCAGTGATGACCGGGTCCAGACCGTTCCGATCGATGAATTGAGCGCGGCAGGCATCACACCTGTGATTGGAAAGAAGCTCTCCACCAGCTATGGGCAGGGCATCATAACAAACCTCACAAACACAAGTGTTACGATTGATTTTAACCACGAGCTTGCAGGAAAAACATTGATTTTTGATGTGCAGATCGTGTCTATTGACCGGGGTGATGCAGCTGCTACCACGGCAGATGCCGTAAATCAGACCAAACCCGTGGGGGAGAATCGGATTACGGTGATCGAGACTAGCATGGGCACGATAACCGCTGAATTATATGAAACGCGTGCGCCGGTCACCACGGCAAATTTCATCGGGCTTGCCGAGCGCGGATTCTACGATGGTCTGATCTTTCATCGCGTGATTAATGGTTTTATGATTCAGGGTGGCTGCCCGGACGGCACTGGAATGGGCGGCTCTGGCACAAACATAAAGCTGGAGATTCATCCTGAACTGACGCATGTTGACGGCGCACTTGCAATGGCGCGATCCAGTCAGCCGGACAGCGCATCCAGCCAGTTCTATATCTGTGACGGGGCGCAGCCCAACCTTGATGGGCAGTATGCGGTATTTGGCGTGGTAATTGACGGGATGGATGTCGTGCGGGCGATTTCAGAGGTGGAGACTGGTTCACAAAACAAGCCGGCAGAGGATGTTGTGATCACCAAAATTTCTATCGAAATGCCTGAATAAAAAGGAGTATGTGTAACCCGGGCATACGTGTTCAGCTAACCCCGAGATTGCACGGATTTGCACAAGAAGATGCGCATAAAAACCCCAATTTATGCTCATCTGCGCTCATCTGCGGCTAACAGCAATTGTCAGCCGCAGATTCACGGATGCCATTAATTTCGCCAACCAAATCATACCACTGTTTTCAGAATTAACCTCATGTTTTCAACCGACCAGAATGAATTAAAAGGTCTCTGGTATCGTGCTTGTACATCTAAGGGCTTGCCAGAAAATAACATGTTGAAATTCGTGGCATTCGGCACATTCGTGAAATTCGTGATAAAATTGGCATAAAGGATCACGAATGGCACGAATGAACGAATCGCACGAATGTCAGGGATGTAGCGTGCCATCTCAGCTAATTTTGCTACTTTATTTTTCGGTAAGCACTAACTGACCATCACAGAAAAGGTTGATATGATGCGGACACCAAAACTGGACGGAAGATACGATTCCGGCGAAAGAAACCGGGGATGCGGAATTCTCATACAAGGAGGTAATATCGATGGACGTAAAATTTGTGTTCTCAAACAGATTGGAATGGAATGAGGGATATCAGGCAACAGTGTCGTTTGGCGAGAAAGCAAGCTTTGAGTTTGCCACACCACCAGAATTCCACGGTCCCGAAGGCTTCATCAGCCCCGAAGAACTGTTTGTCGCATCTGCCAATGCATGCACTCTCACAACATTCGTCGCAAAAACAAAGAAGGCAGGGATCAACATCATTGCGTATGAGTCCAGTGCAGAGGGTACGCTGGAAAAGATGGATGGGCATCTGGTATTCACAACAATCGTTGTGAAACCACGGATAAAGACAGATGGCAACAAGGAAACCGTTAGAGAGATTGTGAAGCAAGTTGAAAAAGGAGCTCTCGTGCTGAATTCAATGAAGACCGCGGTCACAATAGACGCAATTATTGAATAAGAAACACCGGCACACTCTATAATCTGCATCCGATATGTGTCCCGACTTTCGGTGAATTAAAGTAAACATCTTTCTGTCATCATGATTTCAGATGTTTTTCGCTGCAGGGACCTTGAGTGATCCGAAGATCCACATACCAGATTAGGCAGCAGTATTAGGGGAAACACTCTAATATTGGGCTCTCCTGGTAATTCGCGTTGTAAGTGTCTCGTAGATGGATCCTGGTGGTGTGATATTAAGTGCTTAGAGATCAAGGATTTCGCGAATTAATGAGTGTTATGAATTCTAAACTGGAATATATTTGTGTTATTCGTCTATTCGTGAAACCCGTGATATAAACTGGCATAACCTAATAAAATTCCCGGTAAACATCTGGAATTAAAGTGCAGCTATCCTGGATAAATGAATAATCTCATAAGTGTTGGCACTGCAACGTGTGATACTAAAGACCCATTAATATCCGTTGTAAGCCACTGATCGGGGCATTGGGAACCCAATGCCTGTGCACACGTGTAACCTCTGGTTAACTATTGTAACAATTTCAAGAGTTATAGGTGCCAGCGCACCTCAGCAAATCCCGTGTGGGTTTGGTTCTTGGGTGTGGGCACCTATTTCTCGTTCCTGATGGAATCGCACATCCTGCGATTCGCCGCGAGTTAAGTCACTTCGCCGCCGATTGCGCTGCGCAACTGCTCCTGCAACTGTTGGAATCGCTTCTGGATGCGTTCTTCCTGTCGTTCGAGCGTGCTTGCTCGTAGTTGCATGGTCTCTTTCTTTTCGGCAAGCTCGTCCTTCACAGTGGTGCGCTCGCTCTTGATCATGAGTTGTCCGATATTTCTGTATATCACTGCGTCGTCTTCGAGTTTATCGAGTTCTTCAAGCGCCATCTCGGTTTCGTTTAATGCGGATGTCACCTGTGCTTTCTGTGTTGCAAGCGCTTGTGCCTGTTGCTGCACCTGCTGTAGTTGTGCAAGTTGGTGCTGCACCTGTTGGGGTATTTCAGTAGTCATAATTCTCACCTTTTTATTGTGTCTACAAATTCAGTAATGGTTGTCTGTATATCTGTCGCTTCTTCGATGGCTGTGCCGGTCACAATGATGTCAGCACCAGCGTTCACTGCGGCTTTCGCGGCGTTTGCATCGCGTATGCCGCCGCCAACTATCAGTGTGCCGCAACCTGCGGACTTAACCGTGTTGATCATCTTTGTGGGAACTGGCTCTATTGCTCCCGAGCCTGCCTCCAGGTACACATATCTCATGCCAAGAAGCGTTCCTGCGAGTGCATACGCTGCGGCGAGTTTTGGCTTGTTCCGCGGGATTAATCTGGCATCACCAACCCATCCTGCCATGCCGCCTGGCTCAATGATGATGTACGCCATTGGGATTGGTTCTATGCCGTACTCTAAAACAGCTTTTGCGCCAAGCATCTGGTTGGTAATCAGATAATTCGGATCTCTTGAATTCAGCAAGCTCATAAAGAAAACCGCGTCCGCATATTTGCTGAGTCCGCAGGCACCTGATGGAAACAGGATGGTCGGGAGATCTGCAGCTGTCTTGATTGCACGCAGGGTCTCATTAAGTATGTCGCCTGATGCGCCGACCGAGCCGCCGATCATGATTGCGTCGCTCCCGGCTTTTGCCGCGGCACCCGCAATGTTGGATGCCTCGTTTAGGTCCTGCGCATCAGGATCGATCAACGTGAGATGTGCCGCGCCATCCTTTTCTATAATATCATTAAGATATTGCTCTGTGCGCATCTATCCTCTGCTTTCCTTTGACTTCATGCGTAAATGTTTGTAATTGCATTTTCTACACCTGGTTGCGTCAACCGGGTTGCGTGCGTTGCATTTCATGCATATCTTCTTACGCAGTAGCCTGTTTTCTGCCTCTTCGAATCGTGCCATTAATCAGTCCTCATCATCTGTATTCGGATGCTGTATATTAACATTGCCGTGTGCCCGGGAACACACAACGATAATTCCTCTGGAATGTAGGGATATTTGAAAACATTCGTCTGCACGTCACCGGATAATTATCTGACAATCCTCAATAACCCTCTGGTACACTTGATTTCAGCATTGGGCGTGTCATGGAACCCTCTAAATGCGTAAAATCATCCGGATAGATAATGCTTGTGTGTCCCTGCCAGATGTTGTGTGAACGTGTGCGTGGTTGGGCTGATAGCCCACAATCACACAAGCCCGTACCGCTTGACATTATGGTCCGCGATCTCCTGGATCTTTATAATTTCTTCTTTACCGCTTTCTGTGAACAGGTGTTTAAACCGCTTCTGCACACGAAGATATTCTTCAACCGGCTTCTGTTTGATCTTATGCACCTTCCCGAGTTCGCCGTCCACAAACTCAAAAATCGGGTGCAGCGCGGTCTGGACAGCAAGTCTCATGACCTCGACCGACATTGAACTGTCAAAGTACCAGCCGGTGCAGCATGATGCGTGAACCTGGACATAAGTCGGACCTCTGGTCTCGGTAGCTGTTTTTATCTTGCGGATCACGTCTTTTGGATATGCAATTGAAGTGGTTGCCACGTAAGGTGAGCCGTGCGCCGCAAGGATCGCGGGCATATCTTTCTTCGGATGTGGATTTCCGTGCGATACGTTGCCTGCTGGGCTGGTTGTGGTTGATGCATCAAATGGTGTTGCCGCGCTGCGCTGGATTCCTGTGTTCATGTA
This sequence comes from Methanosarcinales archaeon, assembly GCA_004211975.1. Lineage (GTDB taxonomy): Archaea > Halobacteriota > Methanosarcinia > Methanosarcinales > Methanogasteraceae > Methanogaster_D. Next base: position 19,167 of record RXIK01000126.1, read on the forward strand.
TGCCTCGTTGTCATAGCACACATACGTGATATCATGACCGCGCTCAAACGCGCCTGATATGCTGCGGATGCCGATGTCAAAGGTGGATCCGTCACCTGCTATGACCAGTACCTTTGTGGTATCGTTTCCGCGTGCCCGAAGTGCGGTTTCGATGCCTGATGCAACCGCGGCAGGATTCTCGAATAGCGAGTGGATATAGGGAACCCGCCACGCGGTTTCAGGGTATGGTGTTGTGAACACTTCGAGGCATCCTGTTGGACCACACACAATACTGTCGTTGCCAGCACCTTCAAGGATGAATTTTGCCGCAATCGCGGCTCCGCAGCCTGCGCAGCCGCGGTGTCCCGGGGCTAATAAACTTTCTGTAATCATCGTTATTTCCTCACTTTATTCACTGGTATTTTCCGGTTTCGTATATCTGTCTATCCCTGTATCGGTATATCTATTTACCTATGTATTCATATATTCATAGATCTATGACCGCCCCACAGAGACGTTTGCCGAACGGTATATGCAGACGACGCCGGGTTCTGAAACGGTCATCTCTGCATAGATCACTGCCTCTTCACCCCTGCTATACCCACTCTCTGGCCAAAGGCTAACTGAATCAACCGTCCAGTCACCATTACCATCCGTTTGCCCGACATTGCTCTGGAGCTGTTTTCCTTCTGCATCGGTGCAAACATAAATCCTGATCGTTGCGCCAGGTTCACTGCCATACCCTTCAACGGTGAGGCTGCGGGCAGTGTCACCACCGTCCTCCGGCGATGTGATCTTGACTGTTGGAGTCGGGACCGATGTTGGCGTGGGCGCTGGCTCAGCCGTCTTTGCCTCGTTCAGCGCAACCCAGTCAACCGGTACATCAGGGTCAACCGGATTTTCATCCTGCGGATCCCAGTGCCGATCGCCATCGGTGTCCTTCTTCGCAGGATCTGTTCCGGCAAGCAACTCTTGCTCATCACTCCACCCGTCGCCATCGGTGTCAACCACCTGCGCGGCATCTGGCTGGTCCTTCTGAACACACCCGAGCGACACAACCGACACAACCAGCACAAGTGACATGATCAACATGAGCGACACGATCCGCATAATTTGTATACTGCCTATAATATTTCTTATATTTCCCATATTCATAATCCTTCCCGATTTTGTCGTTGCTTAGTAACTGTCTGGTTATCCATTTATTTAGGTTTCGATGTATAAGTATCTGACTTATCGCGGAGGAGGAAACATAACCAAACAAACAATAGCAGAAAAAACCCCCGGGTCTCTGGCATCTCGCGTTGCAATGACCAACACGCATAAATAAATCACTCATTTACCTAAAATCGTTATACGTTAGTTCCGAGACTTTTTATTATTTTCTGGTTATCCGGGGTTGTCTTGTGTAAGCACAACCGATAAAATTGAGCGCTATCGATCTGAAAAGTCATTTATATCGTTAATCTGTGAAATCAGTGTTCATCTGTGGCTAAAAGTTTTATTTGCCACAGTGCCACTGTTTACAGGATTGGCATCATGTTGTTCAACCGACCAGAACAAATTAAAAAGTCTCTTAGTTCCAGGTGTTTACCGGGAATTTTATCAGGTTATGTCAGTGTGCGCAACCGATATTTTTTTTGCCAGGGGACCTGTCACTCTATCCTGAATTCGTCGCCGTTTTCGGGCGCTACCGCATCAACATGATGTTCTGAAATCCATGATGCAAACTTGCCGGGGTTGTTGCCATGCATCACAAACACAAGCTCACCGCCAAGGTCGCAGAACCCGCGCACAATATCCTTTAACTCACTATCTCCACAGTGAGCAGAGAAATCGTATTGCTCCACCTTCATGCCCAGGCGCAGCACCCGCTTCCCGATGGTTATGTGGTGGTGCTTGAGTGCATAATATCCGTTGGTGCCCCCAACCTGATATCCGGTCAGCAGAATCTTGCTGAATCTATCATCGTGTAGCTTATTGATGTAATACAGCGCAGGTCCACCGTTTAACATCCCTGCGGTTGTAACGACGACTGAAGCTTCTTTTAACAACTGTGACCGCTTGTTTGGTCTCACCACCGTAGCGTTGTCAAACGCTTGCTGGAGCGCGCTTGAGTCCCGCAGGTATTCCGGGTACTGGATCATCATCCTGAACACATCAACACCCATCCCATCAACATACGGATGCAGCCCATGTTTATACAGCACCAGCAGGATTTCCTGCGTTCTTCCGATCGCAAAACATGGGATAACCACATTGCCACCCTGCTCAATCGTTTCACGGATCGAATCAACAAATTCACGCTCCAAATCCTCTCTTGGTGTGTGTTCGGTGCCATAATACGTGCTTTCCATGATCAGGATGTCTGCCTTTGGCTGCTGGTCAGCACGGTTCAGCAGACGCGTATCCGAGAGGTTCACATCACCCGTGTACAGAACCCGCATCCCATTTTCAGACTCCAGAAGAACCGATGTCGAGCCCGGGATGTGCCCTGCATCATACAGTTGCGCGGTGTGCTTGCCACACGCAAACTCCTCCCGGTAATCAATGGTATGGGCATTTCGTACAAACTCATTAATATCCTGCGCATAAAACGGCGGCACATGTCTCGCACGCTCAGCGATCGAAAGCGTGTCCTTCGCCAGAAACGCAGCAAGATTCTTGGTAATCGGCGTAGAATAGACCTGTGGATGCACATCCATGATATTTGGCACCAGCCCACAATGGTCAAGATGACCGTGCGAAATAATGATCGATTGCGGGCGGACCCCGTTAAGCGGATATGATGGTAAATGATCCTGCGACTCCCCCGGTTTTATACCGTAGTCAAGCAGGATTTCATCGTCAACCAGAACTGCGGATCTGCCAACCTCCCTGCACCCACCAAGAAACCGCAATGAACAACCCATGATACATAAGTGAGCGCTTCTGACAGATTAAACATGTGGTGCAACACATAGGTTTAAGTTGGTATTGCTATGATTATGTATATCGGAAAATTGGCAAATCCGATCGTATGCCGCTATAGCTCAGTTGGTAGTAGCGCGTGGCTGTTAACCACGAGGTCACAGGTTCGAGCCCTGTTGGCGGCGTTCATGGGCCCGTAGCTTAGCCAGGTCAGAGCGCTCGGCTCATAATTTCTTAAATGAGAAACCGAGCGGTCCTGCGTTCGAATCGCAGTGGGCCCATCTGCCAAAAACACAAGTTACGCTGCTTTTACCGGGTAACCCCCAGGTTCGAAAAGCAACCCAAAATCAGAAAACACGTCCTGAAAATATTCTTTTATGGGCGCGTCGTCTTGTAATCATCCTGTTTTGTAGTTAATATGCGTCTGAAGCACCACCCCTGAGTTCAACCCGCCTCACCCGGGAATCTACTGAGATCAGCGCACTGAACCCCCGGGAAACCGCCCCCCGATCTAATTTAGGAGACTTTTTATTATTTTCTGGTTACCCGGGGCTGTCCTGTGTAAGCACAACCGATAAAATTGAGCGCTATCAATCTGAAAGGTCATTTATATCGTTAATCTGCGAAATCAGTGTTCATCTGTGGCTAAAAGTTTTATTTGCCACAGATTAACACTGATTTCACTGATTTCGGAAGTCACATCATGCCACGGTTTGCAGGATTGGCATCATGTTGTTCAACCGACCAGAACAAATTTAGACTATACTTCGCACCGCCACAAACTAAGCTTCTTTGCAAAATGTGTTAGGTGTGTTAACGCCCAAGTATCCCAATCACGCGCCGACCACGATCTTTCCGCCCCGCACTCCGGCACAGACCTCCGGGTCGTAGTATGAGTACGCCCGGCTGTCAGGTATGATCGCCTTTGCTGCTCAAGAGCGGCCCTCACTTCACGCAAAACTTTTCTAATATCCATTCTACCCGACGCACTCACTTTATCCTTTGTATGGATCTAATGTGAGAAATTATCAAGCTCAGGATGGTGTGGGATATTGTCCCACCTACAAATCAAATTCCCTGCCACGTCATGCCAGTGAAAACTGTATTTCGAAATTTCAATTGATCCATCTGATAGTAAATGCGTATCTGTCTACCGCACCTGATAATTTATAATATAATGGGGTATTATCACATTTATCATTGACTAACTATCTATATAGAAAAACAATTCTGTATCTGGTTCTTAATTCCATAAATATTACTCCCTAAAAGGTATTGGCAGTGCTGAAGACATGTCTCTTTCAGATACACCTCCTTCAAGCAGGCTGCCAGCCCATATTAAATATAATAATATGAGAACATATAATATTTCTACCCCGTTCTCTTTGCAGAATTCGATTATTCCCATAGTTTTATACCTGATGACGCATTCTATCTTTGAATTCCTGTGTTTTCGATTAATTCCACCCGCTTACAGTGGAGAAATAAACAGTTACACGACTCACCTGATGCACATTATGATTTTAGCAGTCAGGACATATTGGATTACCGCAAAGGGGGCAGTTTATCGTCAAAGCAACAAATTCGTTGTTACATTTAGCATGATTGTGCAAAAAACCACATGTGAAGTGGACATAACAACGAATCATTAACCCATTCACCTTTTTCATTCTTCCACTCTGTTGTAAGGTAGTTATCATTATTAAACTCCTTCATCCATGCTTTGAATCTATCAATGAATTCTTTTCTCGATAGATCCATCAACTCAAGTTCTCCAATTCCTGCAATTCACGATCCATCTCATTTGTTTTATATTGTATGAGTTTACCAAGGGTTTTATCAACCAACCCATCACCCATACCATAATCTATCAATTTTTCCAGTGTCCCGGATATTATATATAATCTCCATCCTACTTAAGATATCCTAAAAACAGTGGGGATCGCACAAATCACCCTACATACCCGCTCTTACGCACCGACCACGATCTTTCCGCCCCGCACTCCGGCACAGACCTCAGGGTCGTAGTATGAGTATGCCCGGCTGTCAGGTATGATCGCCTTTACCGGGAAGAGCGCCCGCATCTCCACATTAAACGAGAGTTCTGTTCCCCGTGGTAGGTCAAGCACGTAGACAATGACTTTTCTGCCCGCAATTTCGTAGCGCATGATTGTGCCATCAGCAACCAGCCTGTTCAGACTCCCTGTGACCGGCGCAAATCCGGTTGGCACAGCAACATCCACAATCATCATGCCCGTGGAATCGGCAGCTCCCGTGTAGCTGACCCGCGTGTGCGCGGTCACAATGTCATTTACCGCGACATCTGTTGCATCATAGGTAATATCCAGTTGCAGGTCAGATGCCGGCGCAATCTCCGGAAGTATCATGTTGAATCGCTTTACCAGCTGATAATTCACTTCTCCGGTTCCGGTGAGTGTAAGCTGCACCTCAACCGCACCATCAGGCACCCGGACGGTCTGAAGCACATCAAAGTTCCCTGCATCAATTCCAATCTCCTTGATAGTGGCGCCATCAGCAGATACTACTACAGTGGCGTTGATATCTCTGCCCTGCATTGTTGCCGCGGTCATCAGTGCTTTTAGTGCCATAACCGTATCCTGTGTCGATGAAAATCCACCAAGCGAGTTTCGCTGGGACGCTATCCATTTGATGGCATCGTTTGCAAGCGGATGTTTTGCATCGATCAGGGCAAGCGCTGCGTAAGCCGTGATCTCGATGTTCTTGCTCGAAGGCGGGTGCTCGTACCTGAACAGACCTGGATCAGTGCCAGATCCTGATCCCGATTCACTAACGGGTGTTTCTCCCGGTCCCCAGTAGACTCCGTTTTCATCTTCCTTCGCAATCGCCACGAGCTTCTCAAGCGCTGCGTCCGCGTTCGGGCTTCCAAGTTTTCGGAGTGCAACAGAGCCTATCGCAAGCGAGTAAGGATCAGTCTGATTATCTAAGTTATCTTCGAGGTATGTTTGCACCTGTTTGAGGACGTGGGTTTTCACGTCCCCATATTCGGCGAGTGCAATTCCAACAAAGCTTGTGAGCGCATATCTACCCTCCATTCCGCCGATCATCTCCTCATGACAGATGAAACCAACCGACTCCCATGAGCCATCTGCACTCTGGCGGGCGCAGATCCAGTCAGACGCCTCTGCAAGAACCGAGTCGTCGATGGAGGTTACGTCCCGTGCGCTTGAAAATGAGTTCAGGACAAACGCAGTGAGCCAGAGGCTGCCACTCTCGCCCCCACTCTCGCCAAATGCGGAGAACGAGCCGTCGTTGTGCCTGAATGTGAGCTGGCGCTGATAGCCAGTTGTGATAAAGAGTTCGGCTTTTGCCTGAATCTCGGGGTTGGTCTGGTCAGTTGCCTTGAGATAACGAAGGATCTCAACATCGGGTGCAAACATGATCATATTCTGTTCGCCACAACCATACGGCATATCAAGGAGGCTATCTATGCCGTTTATTGTCTGTGCAACTATGCTTGGCGTAAAACTAACCAGAACAACCCCGGAATCAGGCACAATTCCCTGGGGAAGCGCGGCATCAAGCGTGGTGCTGCCCGCTTCCAGATTTCCGTTCTCAACGATCTCCTGCCTCGTCCCCTCTGCCTCAACGATGATGTTCTTTTTCACGGCATCAGCCATCTTCTCAGTCTGTGCTGTGATTTCTATGGCATGGGTGCCGATTTTTGTTGGTGTAATCGTGAAACTAACGTCTTCAACGCTGTTTGCACCAATCAACACGCTTACCACATCATCGCCAATGCTATTGAACCAGCCACTGGAAGAGAGTGTTAATCTAACATCCTGCGGCGTATCGAGGTAGTTGTAGACCTGCACCTGGACAGGGAATATTTCTCCGCGGGTAACTGCGTATGGGAGATCAGGATCAAGGAAGAACTCCTGGAATACAGTGAGGCTGTCCTCTGATATCCCGATGCCCGCATCTGATGACGAGACCGCATGAAGCCGCCACGTCGTGATGCTGTCCGGTGTGGTGAGATCGATGTATGTACGACCACTTTCGTCGGTGAGGAGGTCCGGCAGCCAGAGCCATGTCTCCGGGAATAACTGGCGCACGCGCTTGACCAATGCGAGTTCGCCAGTGTCTGCCGTGTTTGGTGCAGTACCGGGCACAGGTTCCCCCGTCCCGTCCACCGCCGATGCCCCGTCCAAACTTTCCTCAACCGCCACGTCCATCGCAAACACTTCCCTGTTTGCGCCCCCTTTCCACTTCCCCACAGCACCCGGAACCTGCATTTCCGACTCAGGCGTCTTCGGAATCTTAAACGACGACGATGCGAGCACTTGCATGCCTGCATCATCCAGAATCTCGTGCGTTCCGATACGCCGGTCATAATAGCCATATTCCGGATGGATCTCGATCTGAGGTTCCATGAACCGCTTTTCCAGCTCGTTAAAAACCTGCTTGAGGTTGAGCCTGCCAGCACTCAGCGCATAGACCGATTCGTCAACGATTGCGATGCCGATCATTGACTTGTCCCCTGCATCAAAGGTAACTCGCACAGAGTCGCCGGGAGACACGGTCTCGCTGTCAAAATCCGACGTTAGATTGACGCTTGTATCAAAACAAACGTCAAACGGTAAGACGTCGGCAGAGACCTCACAGTTCGGGTTGATCATATACGCCACGATCTTTGCGGATGGACCCATCTGTGGCGTGACCCGAACCATAATCTCTGATCGCTCACCAGTGCCCGAGTACACGGTTCTACCGTTCGCGTAGACATCATAAAACACCGTGCCCGGGTTGGTCGAGCGCACGGCAAAGGTGATCATGTCGCCGACATGAGGCACACCCTCGCTCGTCTGTGCGATGTGTATAAAGCTGGCACCAGGGGAGTATGCAGCATTAAGATCCACACACTGCCACACGGTTGAGCCGCTTGCATCATGGCACGTTGCCTCGATGAGGGCGCCCGTGCAATTCTCAGGGATGGTGTAACTCACAGTAGCAACCCCATTTTCAGTTGAAACAACATCATCGCGCTCGGTTTCAGTGTAACCATCCTGACGGAACGTGGTTCTCACATCAACGTCCGAATTAATCGGGTTTCCGTCAGGGTCGTCTGTCACGACCAGCACCTCAAACGGAAGTCCTGGCTTCACGATGCTTGATTCCGGGATCAGCTGGAGAATCACGTCAGACTCCACAATTTTCAGGAGTTCTGTCATGGTCTCTGTGTGATTTCCCGTGTCTGTGACTGAAATGTTCAGCATGAGGCTGCCCTGCCCGCCTGCACCGTACGTCCCTGCGATCCACTCGACGGCTGGTAGCTCGAACTCGGCAGAGCCGTTCTTAAGAATAGCGCTGTATGTGGCATAGGTTTCCCAGGTGCCAACATACTTTGACGCCTCGATCTTAAGAGAACCCTCAACCGGTTTTCCGAAGAAGTAGTTCGCAGAGACTGTGCCTGTGATCAGGTCAGAGACAAGGAACCAGTCTTTCCCCATATCCGGCTTGATCCCAAACTTGGGGATCACGTAGCGCTCGACCAGAATATCCAGAACCGCCTTTGATTCGCCAGAGACCGCTTTGATCTTCCATGTTCCAAGATTTGGTTCGGTTGATAATGGCAGATCAAACGTGGCTACGCCGAAATCGTTCGTGCCAAGCGTCTCCCGAAAGACTTTGATCCCTTTTGTGTCGGCAATCTCCAGTTCCACGGAATCTGCAAGTGGTATGAGGTTATTGTTCAGGAGGAGGAGTCTGCCATGGATCATCTGTCCGGGCTTGTAGATTGGCTTGTCAGTCTCGATAAATAGGGGGTTGCTCTTCAAAACCCTGACTGTTGCAGTGTATGACTCACCAGTACCAACAGGCTCTGCAACCAGCGAATACGTGCCTTCATCGATTAGAGGAACATCGAATCGTGCGACCGAGTGCCCGGATTCACCGGTTGATGCGCGAACGAGAGAAACTTTCGTATTGTTACTATCCAGAAGCGCGCACTCAATTTGTCGTTTGGCAGGGATGTGTTCGTCACCTGTAAACGCAGACATGCTAATCGAACTCTCACTTCCGACAAAGAGTGTCTTTGGAGCAAGTATCAAGTAATCGGCAGCCTCAGCAGGCGTATCATTGCCCCTGTCAGAGAGGGTGCCGGTCTCGATGCAGCCTGACACGACAAGCACTGCGATGCATGTCAGTGACAGTATGCCATATACTAATGCTTTTCTCATTGCGATTCACCTTTCAGATCGGGTACAGATGGAATTGTGGAGTAATTGGATATATGCTTTGCTTAAACTTCAAAATAAGTTGTAGTTATCCTGATTTAGTGCGAGAAAATTCGGGGACCCCCTGAAGATTATGGCTGTTGTTTGGGCTGATGTGCGTCACAAGCAGGCGAGCGCACCCCTCCGCACCCCATTTTCTGGCTTTGCCGTTTTTGGAAAAACTATTATATCATAAATCATTATGTGAAGACATGGCATCTCAAATCATACAGATAGTTTCTTCAACCGACCAGGGACCGAAAAGAGTCAGAGTCGAGGCATCACCTTACGAATTCACGATAGCGACCCGCGCCAAATGGGAGATGGTTGTCGCAGACGAGAACCTAACGATTGCAAAAGGTGCGTTTGAGAAGATCAGGATCAGGGAGATCAATTTGCAAAAAGATTTGCTCGCCCTTCTGTGCGCATTCTCCCCGCACGCACTCGTTTCGGTTGTGCGTGTCGGATCAGGAGCAGGTATTGCGCCTGTCGAGAGTGACCGGTGCATCAAGGCTGCCTACATACTCGGGCAAGAGACTGGTGAGGTCAAAGAGGGAGACCTGCTTGGAGTGCTGAATGTTCTGCCGATCATGTTCACACGCGAGGCAAATGTGCCGATCGTGATCAAGGATTGAAATGGCAGATTCATCTGCGATTGTTCGCAGGTTATTACCGGGCTCAAAGAGTCCGGTAACAAATCTTCGCGCGTGGTTGTTCGATGCAGGGATTACTAGTTCTGAAGAAGAATATCGAGTTTTACTGCATGAAATAACCATCGAACTTGCAAAAAAACAAATTTCGCTTCCGATGTTTGCATCCGGCGATAAACAAGTTATCCAGGACATCGAAGCACTTGACACACTGAACGAAGTCTCAAACCTCCTTGGCGAGCGCCTGTTTGAATGGTATTCTTTTTACCATGGGTCAATCCCAAAGTCAAGAGAACTTGCCCGGAAGATCGTGGAAGACCACCATAACAACGTCCCTGATGCTATGCGCAACCTTGCACAGAACATACTGGACATAAACAAGAGCAAAAAACTGCTCGTCACACATATCCAGAATCAGATGCCCTGCGTTTCCCCAAACCTCACACACCTCGCAGGCGCCCTGCTTGCTGCAAGGCTGCTTGCCATCGCAGGCGGACTCGATAAACTATCCCGGATGCCAGCAAGCCGCCTGCAAGTACTTGGTGCAAACAGAGCGATGTTCCGCCACCTGCGAGGAGCCACCCCACCAAAACACGGCATCATCTTCAGACACCCCCTCATCCACACGTCCCCCCACCACCTGCGCGGCAAAATCGCACGCATGTTCGCATCCAAACTAACAATCGCCGCACGAATCGACCATTACAGCGACAGTGATATAGTGGAGGTGCGAGAAGAACTCAGCCAGAGTATAAATGCTCGGGTCAAAGAGATCAAGCGGAAGCAGTGAGTCCCGGACAACAATGGTCAGCGAACCCGGGTTGTCAGGCGGGAACCGTTTACCATGCATCATTTTTGAAAACTCTTAAGTAGTTTGGAACTGACGTTTGTTTATATGTTTGTAGTATTTCATACTTAGGAGTACCAATGTCTATAATAAGCGATCATCTCGGCATACGGAACCATCATCTCACTATTGGCGGCGTCGATACAGTGTCACTCACGCAGAAGTATGGTACGCCGCTGTATGTGCTTGATGAGGATCGTGTGCGCAGGAACTTCCGCACATTCAGGGGTGCGTTTCCTGATGCGGACCTATACTATGCAGCAAAGGCAAACTGGAATCTTTCGATCCTGCGGATTATTGCGTCTGAGGGGGCTGGCGCGGATGTCTTTTCTGACGGTGAACTGTACGCAGCGCTTCTTGCAGGTATTCCTCCGGAGCGGATTCTTTTTAATGGCAACTCAAAGACGTTAAATGAGCTTCAGATGGCGGTTGATACCGGGGTGCGCGTCTCTATGGATTCATTGCACGAACTGTATGCGCTCTCTGATCTTGCTGTTAAATCCGGCAAGACGGTGGATGTTGCATTCAGGGTTAATCCTGATGTGTCTCCGGACACTCATCCGAAGATCGCAACTGGTCTTGCAGCCTCTAAGTTTGGAATTGGGTATGCTGACGTGGTGGAAGCGTATAAAGAGGCGAAAAAACTCGGGGGGGTGCGTCCGGTTGGCATTCATTGCCATATTGGCTCGCAGATTCTTGATGTTGCTCCTTTTGGCGAGGCAGTTGAAAAGATGATGGATATGGTTGAGCAGATCACGAGACTTGGCGTTGATCTCAAATTTGTTGATCTTGGTGGTGGGCTTGGCATTCCGTACCAGGAGGGGATGGAAGCGCCAGAACCACGTGATCTTGCTGGCGCAGTTCTCCCAACGTTTAACGAGCGATCGAAAAGTATTGGGATCGCCCCAAAACTGATACTTGAACCGGGTAGGTATATTGTTGGCGATGCAGGTGTTCTTCTCACGGGTGTGAATACGGTGAAGAAGGCGGCAAAGACTTTTGTGGGTGTGGATTCAGGACTTAATCTGCTGATCCGTCCTGCGATGTATGATGCGTATCATGAGGTGGTTGTTGCGAACAAAGCGGATGTTGCCGGGACAGAAACGTATGATGTCGTGGGACCAATCTGTGAATCCGGTGATGTTATTGCGAAGGATCGTGAACTGCCATCAGTCGAACCTGGTGATGTGGTTGCCGTGCTTGATGTTGGAGCGTACGGGTTTTCCATGAGCTCCCAGTATAATGGGCGCTGCCGGTGTGCAGAGGTTCTGATTAGTGCTGGTGGGGTGGACCTGATACGGGGTCAGGAGAGTTATGGGGACCTGCTCGCGAAACAGGTCTTGCCAGCAAGGCTGCTTTAAGCGACTCTATTGTCGACCCGGGATCTATGCTAACCATTGACGGCTCGTTTGGAGAGGGTGGTGGGCAGATCCTGCGCACATCTGTTGCTATGGCTGCAATTACGGAAACACCCGTTAAGATTGTGCATGTTCGGAAAAACCGCCCAAAACCCGGGCTTTCGGCTCAGCACCTGACAGCAATCAGGGCGCTGACCGAACTTGCAGGGGCAGATACAAACGGCGATGAGATCGGGTCAACAGAACTGACCTTCAGCCCGGGTGAGATCCGCGGCGGAACCTATTGCATGGATATTGGCACCGCTGGCAGTATTTCGCTTCTTCTCCAGTGCCTGATTCCTGTTGCACTCTATGCGCCGGACACGGTCGTCCTTGATATCACGGGTGGCACTGATGTGAAATGGAGCCCGCCGATTGACCATCTGCGTCATGTTTTGTTGCCCGCGCTCGCGCTGATGGGGTGTGATGTGAATGTTGAGGTCATGAGGCGGGGGTATTACCCGCGTGGGGGTGGGCGTGTCCGGGCGGTGATCGAGCCATCAAGGATTTCCGGTGCTGATTTTTGCGAGAAAACTTCCGGTGCAGTTTGCGGATGCTCACACTCGTCAAGGCTCCCTGAACACGTCGCAAAAAGGCAGCGTAGTGCGGCTATCGCCAGACTGCATGATCACGGGTATGATGGCAGGATTGATGCCACTATTACTGTGACGCCCCCTGACCGGGGTGCTGCATCAACAGGCAGTGGAATTACGCTCTGGTGTGGTTATGTTGGTGGATCTGCACTTGGAGAGCGTGGGAAACCAGCCGAAGTGGTTGGATCTGATGCGGCGGATAATATTATCAGAGAACTTAACTCTAAAGCCGCGGTGGATATTTATCTGGCAGATCAACTGATTCCATACATGGCTATGGCGAAATCCGGATTGTTTACCACGCGGGAGCTATCACTCCACGCAAAAACAAATATTTGGGTAAGCGAGCAATTCACCGATGCCAGATTTGACGTAACGCAATCAGATCAGGTTGTCAGAGTTGTTTGTCTGTAATGACCGCGTGTATTCCAGTGATCGATACATTTTTCTTAACTGGCGTGCAATATGTGTGTAACTGGTTGTGAGCAGCTCAATTAAGAATAGTGCATTGAGTTTGGTGCGGATGTGAGGCTGCGTACAACCGGGGATGTAGTTTTGGGTGCACAGACCGGTAACGGGTGATAACTATGAAGTCATGTGAAAAATTGATTCGTGACGTGATGACGCGTGGAGTGGTAACCGCATCTGCGGAGACGTTGCTCAAGGACATTGCAGAGAAGATGACCGACCAGCATCTATCAGGTGTGGCGGTGATTGGTGAACATGGGGATGTGATCGGTTTCATATCAGAGATGGATATTATCCGGGTGCTTGGCAAACCAAATCCCGAGAAGATGTCTGCCGAGGATGTTATGTCTCCGTACCTGATTGCAATTGCGCCAAATGCCACACTTAAACAGGCGGCAAGAGCCATGACCGAGCGAGCCACACACCGGCTACTTATACTGTCAGAGAAAGGCGTTGGCGCATCGCAGCGACCTGTTGGGATACTGAGTGCAAGCGACATTATACGCGAGGTTGCGCAAGCAAACAAGTCTCATATCACCCACTGACGGCGCGTGATAAAACACGGACGGCACGAATATGTAAATCGCTGGGTGTGGGGTGCCATTAGATAGCTTTGATGGTGCTCAGGCAACTTGCAAATAATAATTTGGTTCTTTGCTGTTTTGTGTGGGTGGCATGAGCGCTCATTCTGCTAAATTGGGATCGGTGCGGAAGAGGTATCCTGGATGGAGTGGGGGGAATAAACCATCCACACAGAATAAGAATGGTGAGGAGTTCTGTCCGGTTGGTATGACTATTCGGAGGGGCTGAAACCAGGACCTGGAACCGTGTGCATTATGTAGACTATTTTATTTGGATTGGTTTATTAATCGACCTGTCGGTACTCTGAGTGTATGTGATAGTACAGGAACCTATCGATCAATCAAAACACTTCATGATCCACTGCAGAACTCCACAACAAAACTACAATCTCAGATCCGGCATGGCGCTCGCCATCTCTATTGCATGATCGCCCGGGCATTGAGAACCCCCATAAGCAGAGTAACCTTTACTACATCTTACTATCATTGGGCATACTAAAATGTAATAAACCTTGCACCCGGATATGATAATGTCTACACCGCTACCGATGCCGCTTCCGAAAACGTCGCCGAGTTTGCGTCTTACGGACGCGCGCCCGGGCGTCCCCGCATAATTATGCAGCAGACGCCAAACAATGTTGCGCAGGCGGCACGACGTTATCGCTGTCAGCCAACCACCGGGCAAGCAGAGTCGGACTAACGGGTGCAACCACAACACGAAACACGAGGTATCACACAATGACCGAAGAATTCGAACCAAGCATACTGGCGTTCTGCTGTAACTGGTGTTCGTACGCCGGGGCCGATCTTGCAGGGGTCAGCCGGATCCAGTACCCAACAAATATCCGGATCATCCGGGTGATGTGTTCCGGACGGATCGAACCCGCATTTATCTTTGAGGCGTTCAAGGACAAAGTCGACGGCGTACTAATCATGGGCTGTCACATCGGAGACTGTCACTATCTCGAAGGGAACGTTAATGCCGAGGTAAGGGTCAACAACACCATAGAAGCGCTCAAGCATCTCGGGCTGGATGACCGGCTGCGCCTTGAGTGGGTATCTGCAAGTGAAGGAGCCCGCTTTGCAGAGGTTGTCAGCAACTTCACCGAAGATATCCGGAAGATCGGACCAAGTCCGCTGAATACGGACACCACGTGATCTTGCATACACGTTAATCACTACGTTGGTGCGACGTCTCAACATCGAAATGTTTTAGTACTACCCGCGTGGTAAATCCATAACGAATAGGATAGGTGCTTAATATGTGTCTAAAACAGCCGGGTGCACCCGATACGGGTCGGATATCTCATTGTACCTGGTCGTCTTATTATAGCTATCCGGACGCCGGCTACTGCCATAGACACAACACTTGCATACGTAACACATGCAACATCAATATAATCAATTTGAGATAGTCGAACATTGGAAAGGAGGTTACTGAATAATGGATACAATAAAAACCGCCGAGCTGGACCACGATTTCATAAAAGAGATCAGTGAGGAGCCCGGTGCTGAGAAGATCACCCTGTGCTTCAACTGTACCGGTTGTACAGCGGGCTGCCCCATGGCAGATCTGGAGGCACAGTATAATATAAGAAAGATTCTCCGGATGGCGAGTCTCGGGATGAAGGACGAAGTGCTCAACAACCCGTATCTCTGGTACTGTACTACCTGCTACAAGTGTCAGGAACGCTGTCCTCAGGGCGTGCAGAACGTGGACGCCCTCTTAAAGATACGTACAATCGCAGTTAAAAACGGGATCATGCTGCCAAAGCACAGGGCTGTGGCAAAACTCGTAATCGAGTATGGACATGCCGTGCCGATAAACGATGATGCAAAAGAAAAGCGCAAGAAGCTGGGACTCGAGGAAATGCCATACACGGTGCAACGGTTCCCCGAGAGCCTGGACGAAGTGCATAAGCTGGTTGAAATAACGAAATTCGGTGAATTGACAACGGAGTGAGTATCATGCCAAAACTATCATTTTTCCTCGGGTGTATAATGCCCAACCGGTATCCTGGCATCGAGATTGCCACAAAAAAGACTCTTGAGAAACTGGGCGTTGAACTCGTGGAACTACCCGGTGCAAGCTGCTGTCCTGCGCCCGGAGTCTTCAGGTCGTTCGACAAAGCTACATGGCTTTCGATAGCTGCACGAAACGTCGTTCTCTCTGAAGAACTGGGTTATGATCTGCTGACAGTCTGTAACGGCTGCTTTGGATCTCTTGTGGATGCTAACAACATCCTCAAAGAAGACGAGGCAGAAAGAGAGGCTACAAACAAGATCTTAAAGCAGATCGGGCACGAGTTCAAAGGAACCATCCGGGTGCGCCACATCATAGAATTCCTGCACAGCGAGGTAGGAGCTGACAAGATCAAAGAGGCGGTAGTCAAGCCTGTTGACCTGAAAGTCGCAGTCCACTACGGCTGCCACCTGATCAAGCCGTCCAAGGAACGACATCTCGGAAGCGTGGAGAACCCCCGGTTCTTTGACGAACTGGTGGAAGCGGTTGGTGCGGAATCGATCGAATACGAAGATAAACTTGCGTGTTGTGGTGCAGGCGGCGGTGCAAGAACCGCGGTGCTTGACACTGCACTGCAGATGGCTGAAGCAAAGGTACAACATGCAATTGCGGCAGGAGCCGACTGTTTTGTTGATGCATGTCCATTCTGCCACCTGCAACTGGATGTCGGGCAGACAGAGATCGCAAAGAAGTTCGGACGCGAGTATAATCTACCCGTACTACATTACTCCCAGCTACTCGGGCTTTCAATGGGTTATACGCCGGAAGAGATGGGAATTGACATGAATTACATTACAAACGATGAATTTATGAAGAAGATCGGAGGTGACAAGTAATGGCTGGCGATAAGATTGGTGCGACGGCTGTTATTGGCGGCGGCATCGCAGGTATTCAGTCCGCTCTGGATCTGGCAGATAGCGGGATCAAAGTCTACCTGGTTGAGTCAGGACCAAGTATCGGCGGGAAGATGTCGCAGCTTGACAAGACATTCCCAACGATGGACTGCGCGATGTGCACGCTCTCACCAAAGCTGGTCGATGCCGAGCGGCACCCGAACATCGAACTGATGACGTACTGCGATGTGGTTGGCATCAGCGGCGAGGAAGGCAACTTCACAGTCACGATCAACAAGAAAGCACGTTACGTTGATGAAGACAAATGTATCGGATGCGAGATCTGCTTTGCCAAATGTCCTGTGAAAGTGCCTGACGAGTACAACGAACTACTCGGAAAGCACAAAGCAATCTATCTTCCGTTCCCACAGGCTGTGCCAAAGATCGCGGTCATCGACGCCGAACGATGCCTGTACCTGACCAAGGGCAAATGCGGCAACTGCGCGAAAGCATGTGAGGCAGGCGCTATCGATTACGAACAGAAAGACAAACAGGTCGACATCCCGGTCGGCGCAATCATCCTCACCACCGGATTCAAGCCATTCGATGCAGCCAAGCTTGAACAGTACCATGTCGAGCACACAAAGGTCATCACGTCGATGCAGTTCGAACGGATGCTCAGTTCCTCAGGTCCGACAGGCGGGCACATCGAGCTTATGGACGGGTCACGACCAAACCGCATCGCATGGATCCAGTGCGTCGGTTCAAGGAACCCTGAGATCGGCAACCCGTACTGTTCCGCGGTCTGCTGCATGTACTCAACCAAAGAGGCGATGGTTGCAAAAGAGCACGAACCTGATCTGGACATGACAATCTTTGCGATCGATGTGAGAGCCTTCGGAAAGGGATTTGAGGAGTTCTACCAGAGAGCAAAGACCGCAGGCGTCAGATATATCAGATCAAGACCAAACGGCGTGGACATCGACCCGGTGACCGATAACGTCTATATCAAATACGAATCAGAGGAAGGAACAATCGAACGTGAAGAGTTCGACGTGATCGTGCTCTCAATCGGGCTTACACCATCTGAAGACACCAAAAAGATCGCGGAGATGGCTGGCATCGAACTGGACGAGTTCGGAAACGTCAAGACCGACCTGACCAATCCTGTTGAGACGAGCGTGCCCGGAATCTTTGCGTCAGGCACCATCCAGGGCCCAAAAGACATTCCTGACACCGTGGCAGACGCAAGCGGCGCGGCAGCCAAGGCAGGGTCGATGCTCGCAGGCGTGCGGGGCACGCTTGTGACCAAGAAAGAATATCCTGATGAGACGCCATTTAACGGGGACAAACCAAGAATCGGTGTCGTGGTCTGCAGGTGCGGTATCAACATTGGCAATGTTGTGGACGTGCCCGAGGTCGTTGAGTATGCAGACACGCTTCCAGGTGTCGTTATCTCCAAAGAAGAGGTCTACGCATGCAGCGGTGACTCTCATGAGCGGATAGGTGAGATGATCAAGGAACACAACCTCAACCGGGTCGTGGTTGCATCATGCACCCCAAGAACACATGAACCACTGTTCCAGGAGACGTGCCGAAACGCAGGACTCAACCCGTTCTTCTTTGAGCTTGCAAACATCCGGGAGCACTGCTCATGGGTGCATCAGAACGAGCCAGAGAAAGCAACAGTCAAAGCAAAGGATACCGTGCGGATAGCGGTCGCAAAATCAAGTCTGGCAGAACCACTCTACACACAGGAACTCGCGCTCACCAAGTCCGCGCTGGTGGTCGGCGGAGGAATTGCTGGCATGACCGCCGCACTCGACATCGCAAACAACGGCTTTGATGTGGCACTTGTTGAGATGGAGCCCGAACTCGGCGGCATGTTACGTAACATCAAGAAACTGAACACGGGACAGAAAGCATCTGACGTGCTAAGCGAAATCGTGGCTAAAGTGGAGGCTAACCCAAAGGTCAATGTGTATGTTGGAACCACCCTTGAGAGCGTGGCAGGAGCGGTGGGTAACTTCAGGGCAACGCTCAAAGACGGAACCGAGCTTGAGTTTGGCACTGCGATCATCGCAACAGGCGCACACGAGTTTGAGCCGAAAGGCTACTTCTCATACGGAAAGTATGAAAACGTGGTCACCCAGTTACGGCTTGAAGAAATGCTTGAGAGCGGGCTTGACGCAAACACAAACACTGTCGTGATGATCCAGTGCGCAGGCGGAAGAAACGATGAGCGCCCATACTGCTCACGGGTCTGCTGCATCAACGCCATGAAGAACGCGATCCGGATCAAGGAGGAAAGTCCCGACACACACATCTACGTGCTCTACCGTGATATCAGGACCTACAGCGTATGGGAAGAACTCTACATCAAGGCAAGGGAACTTGGCGTCTTCTTCATGCGATACACCGAGGACCGTGAACCCGAAGTTGGCGACGGCGTAGTAAACGTATTCGATCACCTGCTTGGCAGGGACGTGGAGATCCAGGCAGACCTCGTGGTTCTGAGCGCACCGATGGAGACACCGGAATCAAACACGGAACTATCAGAACACTTCAAGGTGCCACTCGGAAGCAACAACTTCTTCCTTGAGGCACACATCAAGCTGCGACCAGTGGACTTTGCAACAGACGGCATCTTCCTCTGTGGAACCGCACAGTCGCCAAAGCTGATCGACGAGTCCGTAGCACAGGCTTCTGCTGCCGCATCAAGAGCATGCACAATCCTTACAAGGGATACTCTTGAGACAATGGGCAACATAAGCGTGGTTGATCCTGAGCGATGCATCGGATGCGGAACCTGTGTCACAGTCTGCCCATACGAAGCGCCAACCATGCAGGACGCCACCGTGACCGTTGAGGAGATCACCTACACCACCAAGAAGTCAGAGATCAACCCCACACTCTGCAAGGGCTGCGGATCATGCGCATCCGGATGTCCGGCAAACGCAATCACAGCCCGACACTTCACGGTCGGCATGATGCTCAAGTCAGTCAGGGCATTTGCAGATATCACAGACGTCGCAGATGCAAGAGAAGGAACCGCGGCAGGCGAGACAGCTGCGTAAGCGTTCGTGAAACATGCGAAATCCGAGGGCTTGTAAAGAGCTTCTTTACAAGACCCTCGCACCGTTATTTTTTTGGGCTGTCAGTGGTACGACCACTGGGTTTTTCAGTGGCGGCAGATGTTAAACAGGGCAGCCACACCACATCGCCCGGAGGATAAATGCCTCTGTTAGGCGGTGACCAAAGATATCCTCAAAAAGTCTCAGACGCGTATCCATTGGGACAAACTGGTAGTTGGTCTGGTGGACTGCCATCACCCTAAGCCGGTCACCATATTGCACAGATGCAGTGACGTCTGATAGAAATAGAGCCATGTTGCGTGCGCCCACAATGATAACACGTCTTGATCTCTGCTTGATATTCCGTTACTTCAACTTACGGGCGAAATGTCAAAGACCCGGGGGGCGCTCTCGGGCAGTCATCCACGCAGGCACCTTCGAGAGTTGCGCCGCACAGTATGCACCGATCTGCAACACGCACTTCTATGTGATCCGGCTCTTCCACAGGTTCCAGTGTGCGACTAACATGCCCCTCAGGTCCGCCGTTCTTCTTGTTGCCCGACAACCTCATGGCTTTTGGTGCGAGGCGTCTTTTTGACCCCATCGCCGGAATGTGGCTTGCTGCTGTTTTTGCTGTTCTTGTTCAGCTGATCTTGCAGGGCTTGAAGCTGATCCTGCATGGTCTGTAATTCCCCTGTGAGGCAATCGGACAGTTGGATGATAGCCTCTTCCCCTTGCCGGTACGCGGCACGAATCTCATCGTGAGTAAGTCTATGCATCATGTTCTCCATCCATCAAACAAAATGTTTTTATTAACAACCATTGCGATGGGAAATATAATCTCATTAATAATAACTTTTGCGGTGGGGGGTGAGTAGTTACAATCACTTTTGCTTTTCAATCTACTAACATTTTGATAGAGTTTAGCATATTTTTGATTATTTCCCGACTTTCGGCGAACTGAAATAAACATCCCTTTTATCGTCACGGTTTTTAAGTGGTTTGAAATCACCGCAGAGGACGCGGAGTGCGCAGAGTTTTGTCTCTCTGCGTCCCTCTGCGTACTCAGCGGTTAAATTTCTTGCTTCAATCACCATGGTTTTAACCATATGGTGTTGAGCACGTATCTTTTTGTGGGAAATTTGCTAAAAATCCATGATTTATTGGGTGTATTCAAAAATAGTGTTTGCTGAGGGTAACAAACATATCGCATTTGTGTGGCATGTTTTGGGCAGTAAGTTACATTTCACCGAAAAATGGGTTATTTCTCCAAAAGAACTGTTCTTGTACCGCATTCACATGACAATTCATACTCGGAGTTTGATCCACTATCAGAATAGTGGATTTAAAGCGCAGTAAATTCCAAAAGACGAGTAGTTACGCGCAAATGAGTCGAATATGTGGAGGGCTGCCCCCGAATGAATTTGGGTGATGTGGATGGGGCTGGATGTATGGTAGTTGAGAACACATAAATTGGTGTACCATGTATATATCTGCATGACTCACATGCTCCTATCACCCACACCAGCAGAGGTAAATGAGTTTGCGGATGCTTACATGCGTGGCATGCGCTCGAAAGATAATGTGTTGGTTGTGGTTGGGTGTTGTTGTGTTGAGTATGTTGGGCGGGCGCGCTCAATGCTTGGTTGGGGTGGTCGTGTTGTTATTGTTAAGTCTGATGGTAGTGTGCTTGTGCATCAGAAGGTTGGGGGTGCGCCTGTGAACTGGCAGCCGCCAGACACGTTGGTTAGGTACCGGACGGAAGCTGGTAATGGTATCTCTTTGTTTGTGATTTACTCGTATCGGCTCAAGCCTCCGGAGAAGATGTATGTGCGGTTCAAGACCGTTGACATGGTTAGCGCACATCGGCTGCGTGACGATCGGACTCTGCGGATCATGGGGGCGGAGTCTGACATAGTAGACCGGATCATGGGTGATCCGGGTGTGATTGAGGAGGGGCTGCGTATAACGGATCGGGAGAAGCAGACGCGGTCTGGTGCAATTGACCTGTTTGGGGTTGACCGAGACCATATACCGGTGATTATTGAGATTAAGCGAAGTCAGCCCACACCATCTGCAGTGCTGCAGCTCAAAGCTTATGTTCTTGACCACCAACACCGGCACACGGGGGCTGTGAGGGTCCGCGGGATACTGTGCGCACCAAGCATGCCAGTTATGATACGAACACTGCTCACAGAGAACAAACTTGAATGGCGGGTGTTCAAATGTGAGTTTGAGCAGGTGGACGATGCGCAGAGCACACTTGAAGAGTTCACGTGAGTCAATTTCAGGGGCTAACCTTTTTGGCTGATGTTATGTGTGTTCTCGTACGTGTGTGAGACCAACTATCCATATTGTGCTTCTCGTGGTTATCATCGCACTTGCAGCGTGCTATGCGGGGTGTTGTGCGAACGGGCAATGAGCGTGCTGATAGAAAGCGATAATAGTTCAAGGATGTTGAAGTTGGTGATCTAACACATCTTAATGTCTGCTCATGCCGATGACATACAACATGTCGCTCTGGTTTGTGCTATGATTCCTGGAGATGTCTTCAGACCCTGGATATCCGGATGCCGATACCTGCAACTTCCATCGCGTTCCTGCCAAGGATTCGCACCATCGCCTCTTTTCCGGTGCCGCCCCGGTCATATATGATCTGTGGCACATAGCCAGCCTCTTTTATTGCGTGTGCAGTGCCCCAGTCCATGGTCTGGTGTTGTGGCGGTTCGTCTTGTCGGCTAAAGGATGCTATCGTGTATCCAAGTGCCTCGCAGGTAGAGATGATTTCTTCCGAACACCGGATATTAAGTGCGCTCCTGACTTCTGGATCGAACCGCATGGCTGCAAGGATTAGTCTTGCTACGTGGGATGATGCGCCAAATCCAATCTGCCCGATTGCACGCGCAGTTCCTCCGAATCGCACGATTCTTGATCTGACCGCGACAACATCCTTAACCGACTGCGCATGGGGAGTTGCTGTGCCAATGTTACATCCCACTTCCGGAATCAGTGATGTGAATGATCTGCAAGCTTCAATGCAGTCCACAGCATTGCTGACATCCGCGGTCGCCCGGTATCGCGACGCGTCCATGAGGACGTGCCCCGTCTGGTTGACCGGGGAGACCCCGCCGCCCACTGATGGTGCAGCCTGAATTGCGTGCATGACAAAGTCCTTTGCAGCGATGCACGCATCGGGTATGGTGAGTTCTTTCGCAAGAAACGCTGCGATCGCCGCAGAATATGTGCAGCCTGCGCCATGTGTCCCGCCCGTGATCAGGTTTCCAGGGATCAGCCGGAACCCTTTCTCGTCCCGGTCGTCGCAGAGAACATCGGTGCCGTGCAGATGCCCGCCAGTGACAACCGCTGCCTTGCATCCGAGATCGACGATTGCCGCAGCCGCGCGTTTTGCATCATCCGTATCATGTATCCTGATGCCGGTGATCGCTTCTGCCTCAAACACGTTTGGCGTAACCACAGTTGCGGCAGGAATCAGTTCTGAGACCATCGCGCCGAGCGCAGCATCTGTCAGCAGAGATCCGCCGGCTTCCGCGCTCATCACAGGATCAAGCACGAAAGGAACGCTGTTAACACCGCATATATGGCTTGCAACAAGATAAACAATCTCTTTTGAGGACAGCATCCCGATTTTAGCGTAGTCAACGTGTATGTCATCGAGCACCGCACAGATCTGACCTGCGATCACATCTTCCGGAAGATCGAACACGTTCTGCACACCAAGCGTGTTCTGCGCGGTGATCGCGGTGATCGCGCAGGCGCCATGCATGCCAAGTGCGGCGAACGTCTTCAGATCCGCCTGAATGCCTGCGCCGCCACCCGAGTCTGAGCCGGCGATGGTTAGCGCGGTTCGTGTTAGTGGTTCATGCGCGGACACAATCCCACATCCAGTCACCCGCTCCATCTTTATTCCTGCACATCTCTTGCATCATGCCCACATTCAACACACAGATCACCCCCCTCATCGTCCATTTATCCATCAATCATCTTTTGAAAAGGTTATCGCGGCATCAATTGAGTCAACACCATCCAACCATTCGGCAACCAACCCGTCCGGCACGTCAAAGAGGATTTCCGGCAGCGGTTTGCCGCCAAGTACTCGTGCACCGACCATGCTGAGATATTCTAGCGCCTGCTCCTGATTGTCGCGCTCTATCTCGATTGCATTTTTGATTAGCTTGATGAGCGACGTTTTTTTGTCATACGTGCCCTGTATGTTATATTCGCACGAAGCAAGTGCGCAGATCAGCGAGGATTGGAGCGACCGGATCATCATGTCCGTATCATCGTTGATCGGGGGAACCTCGCCCAGCACGATCTCGCTAATGCTTGAAATCGCATGTAACGCATCTTCTGCGGATACTTTCTTCTTTTTATGTCCACGAACAACTTTCAAGCAGGCGAGCACAACATCATCCATCATACCAACGAATACTGCTGTATCAGTGTCACCCTCCTCTTCTATCTTGAAATTGCTCTCTTTCACCCGGGAAACCCAGTTATCCCAGCGTTCTTTTGTATAATATTGAATTGCCTTCTGTTTATCTCCTTTTTTCATGATAATCATCCCTCTATAGTTCCCTTCACTTCATATTCCTATTTGAGTTAGCATCCCGTTATATGTGTCTCGCCTACATGCCTCTTTTTCTGTGTGGTCATTAGTTTTGACCTTACAATAACATAATATGAAATCGTAATTAAAGATACTCACAGGAAACATGGGGATTTGCATAACATGACACGAAACACAGAACCAACCGATAGTATATATGGTGGTATGCGGTGGCAATCGCTCTCGCAAAACCAGCCTGCGGCACTAGCACACCTTGATGAATTAGGCGCAATCATCACAGGGCACCGTGCCCGCGAACTTAAGATATCCGAACTGACCTCGGACCTGATCGTCGCGCTTACGGAAACAGACAACGAAACTATTTTAGGCGAGGCAACAGCGGTGAGCAAGCAGTTGCTGTCAAAGATCAGAGAGGACATCGCAGGTTTTTCGACCGAGCAGTTACCTGTATTATTTGCGTCGTTACAGCTTTTTGCTGTGGAACCCGGGCAGTACGGGTTTGAAACAATCGAATATCCTGATTCGGATCTTAACAGGATAACTGGTAAGTATAGCAGTCAGGACCCGGAATATCTCAAGAAGAAAGACGCGTACACAAAAACACAGGGGTTGCTTGCAGAGGCAGAGAGCCTGCGCGCTCTGGCTATATCCACGCTCGCTTCGCTCTTTGAGAGGGCGGAATTCATCGGGATCACCGGTCACATCAAGGCTGAGCTACTCCCGATGATTGCGTCACTTAACGATGATAAGCGGTACAGACCGTTTCGGACAGCGCTTGCCGCCAATATTGCTGACAAGCTGTACCGGTTCGCGCAGCGGACAGACGACCCGGTATTAACAGAACTTCTCCAGAGGATATTCAACAAAAAATACATTAAATTCGGGACATCCGGGTTCAGGGCGTTTGTGAACAAGGATTTTGTCCAGAAACGATCAGACTTCGTGACTGCCGCGATATGTAACGATCTGGAGACCTCACAAGGGATGAGCGGCAAGACCGTGGTGATCACCTACGACACAAGGATTGGCGCCCGGGAGTTTGCGCTTGAAAGCGCCAGGGTGTTCCTTGCGCGGGGCTTTCCTGTGCGATTCGCAGAGGAACCCTCACCCACAGGTGCTCTTGTGTACTGGCTCCGCGAAGAAGAACACGGCAAAGCGGCAGGCGGCGAAAACATGACTCCAAGCCACAACCCGCTATCGACACAGGGACAGCGCTGGAACCTGGAAA
>RXIK01000005.1 GCA_004211975.1 Methanosarcinales archaeon
GGCACCTCCTTTACAGATTCATAATAACTTACGAATCTTTATATTGGCATAATACGATACCAATCACATTTACTTTATCGCTTCTATTTGGATTATTTTCTTAAGGTAGTGCCATTGGTATCTAGAGGTCATGGGTGATGTGATGCCGCACTGGCGTAGGGGGTGTACGTGAATTTCGTCCCAAAGCCGATCGCGTCCAGTGCCTTCTGTGAAACACCGCCGCCACAGGTCTTGTCTCGTGGGTACGTCTCTTTTTCAAGCACCAGCACAGAAAGCCCTTTCTGTGCAGCCCGCTCTGCGGCAACCGCACCCGCAGGACCGCCGCCAGCAATGATTATATCATACATAATATTCACTAAATATCACATTTAAAATAATTTCTTTGGAAATAATATAACTGTTGTGAACGCCCGGTCTTAGCCAACACCGATGCTAAATGAATGGTGATACCTCCCAAGACTTGTACAACTGTGGCGTATCCAAATGGCAATGTTTTCATTTTTTTGATATGCCTATACCGTTCTTCCATGGCACAAAAAACACGATTGTAGCTGCTGATGTGGCAACAACCGTGGCATGCATAGAGATGGAAATCTTTTTCAGATTGTGACGTCTCGGAGGTGACCATCTTTTATGTGTTTGATTGCATTATATGTTGTTAAGATATGTTAAAAGTAGTAAGTATGGGTGATGCATTTGGCTGAAAAGGAGATAAATATCTTGGGCGCTGGTATTGGTGGTCTATCTTGTGCTACAATTCTTCAAAAAAATGGATATACTGTTAACGTCTATGAAAAGAAGTCGGGTGTCGGCATGAGATTTAATAATGATTGGCAAGGCATAGAAAATTGGTCAGAGGATATTGATGTCCTGAAACAGATAGAATCATACGGTATAGATACATCCTTCGAATATGAGCCTATAAATTCGCTTTGCTTTCATTTAGGTAAAAAGAAGAAGCTATTGGATGTAAAAAATGGTGCTTATCTTGTGCGCCGTGGTAAGGAAAAAGGATCTCTCGATACTAATCTACTAAAACAAGCAGAGAATCTTGGGGTAAAGGTATATTTTAACAGTAGAATAGGTGCTAATATTCATATCGATGCAACAGGGCCGAAAAAAGGAAATATATTGGCAAGAGGCATACTATTTTCGACAAAAAGCGTTGATGGCTACCATATGGCTATCGGGGAAGAAATTGCAGAGGGATTCTATTCATATCTCTTGATCAGAAAAGGACATGGTACAATTGCAACTGTTTTCGGCTCTAAAAATTCCAATAGGTCTAATGAATTCCTGGAAAACACTATCGACCAGTTTTCGGATTACATTGATAAAAAAGAATTGTTAGAGGGGAAAAAGTTTGGAGGATATGGAAATTTTGAGATTAAGAAGAATCCTCGTGATAAAAATGGTGCATTATTGATTGGTGAAGCTGGTGGTTTTCAGGATTGTTTTTGGGGTTTTGGAATGAGATATGCAATTCAAACTTCATATTTAGCTGCAAGAAGTATAATGAACAATGAATCATATGAAGAACTTATAAAAGCAAATATCACACCAAAAATGAAACACTCCAATAGAAATAGAGTTCTTTTTGAATCGTTAGGTAAATTATCGTATCCGATTTTGTATTACTCGCTTGCAAAAAGTAGACGCCCACTGAAAATTTTAAAAACGCTCTACTAATTCTACATGGGTTCATATGACCTTTTGGTTGTCCAACATAGCGATTTTTCAATCTTCAGCCTCACCAGTCTTTTTGGTTTCATAAGATTTTATGGCTCTTCGCTATTTCATGTGGGCGGATAGAGTTAAAATATCTAATCAAAGATATATCTTGGTGATAAAATATTGGATATTTCGATAACGACAGACGCTCTGCACCCTATACGTTCTTCCCAGGGTCTACTTCGGCAGATGTTGTTGATATTGCGTTGCCCACACAGAACAGCGGAGAGTCCAAAAATAACTGCATTGATCGCAATTTCTGTTTATTGCCATTGCTTCGGCGATCTTTCCGAGTTCAGGACCGCCTCTTTTGGTTCCAAAGCGATCGATCGTATTTACAAGGTCTATCTCCTCGTACACTTTGTGAAGTGCGAGTTCTCGACCGTAGCTGTACATATCTTCAATTTCCAGCGATGAAACCGGTGATGGGAATTCATATCCTATTGGAAATAGAATCGAATGGAATTTGGAGATTAATTCCGGCTTATCCAGTTCTTTAAGATTTTTTATAATCTTTAAACGCTTGGATTCTGTTAGTTTGTCGATCCACCCGACATAAACTATTGTTTTCTCTCTAACTTTGCCGACACTACGAACCGAGGTGACTGCTGAGTAATAGTCGTGTCGTCTGCGTGGTTTAGCTCGAAGTCTCGTGCCTTATAATTGTCGGCGCTACACGTGAGATTGGAAAAACAAAACCGCGATGTAGAGGCGGTTATATGATTTCTTCGTGGCGAAGAGAATCAAGAATGAGTATTTATAGTGTCAAATATGTGATTTATCTGATTCGCGAAGCACAAATAGCATCAACCACTTGTTTTACGCCATGTGCAATCCCTTCTGTCATTATATGCGCGGGAGGTTTGTTTCCGTCTCCTACCATAAAAAGATTCTCTATTTGAGTTCTGTTTGGTAAATCCTCGCCTTGTGTTAGATAATTCACGGGCCAATCACTGTGGAATGAATGGGTGCATAAAATTTCGCAGTGTTCATCGAAATCAGGAAATATCCTGTGTAGATCAGCGATACCTAGTTCTATCTCGTTTTTGATATTTCGGCTTTTAAGTATCTGGTGTGTGAGTAATAGATGCTTACCTTCCGGCGCAAGGGAAGGGTCTATCGCGGTCGGCTGGACGATTCCACACACATGTTCGCTAATCGGCGTAAGTGTTATCCCGCTGTGCCCTAGCATATCCTTCGACGCAGCAACCGAGATCGTGATTCCAGCAGGCGGTTTTTTCCCTCTTAATTTCGATAAAACTCCTGAATAGTCCACTTCATCCATTTTGTCATATGTTTTTATCGGTCCGAGATTGCTAACTACATACCTACTTTTCAATTCCCTACATTCTCTACCCATTTTTACTGCAACGCCGTCGACCTTCCCCTCGTGCACAAGTATCTTCCGGACCTCTGCATTCGTGACTATTTTGCCGTTATGCGCCGATATGACCTCTTTCAAACCTTTTATAACGCCCTTGCACCCGCCAATAGGTATAACTCGGTTATCCCCCATGAGTCCCTGCAGGAGCATATCTCTGATGATTTTAAACATGGTTTTTGCTGGGATATCTTCCATCGACAAACTGAGCGAAAAATTTGTGAGTACTTCGAAGAACCGATAAAGTTCATCATTTCCAATTTCACTCTTTAGATATCCTTCAAAAGACGTTTCGACATTTTTTTGGGGTCGCATAACTTCAAAAATGACTTTTGCGAGCGCCCATCTAGCAGATGTCGATTCTAATGTATTGAATATGCCCGCTGCATGTCTGCATGATCTTCGATGATTCCCCCATATACATTCCACCCATACGTCAGTTTTTTTGTAATCAATCCCGAATTCTCTCAGAGTTTTTGTGAATAACCCTCTCGAATTTGGTATCATGTGCACTGCACCTGAAGGTATCTCATATCCCTGGAAATTGAAACTTGTAAACCGTCCCCCTATAAATGAGAGCCTTTCAAAAACAATGACCGAGAAACCCCTCTTACTGAGCATAGCCGCTGAGAGCAAACCTCCAATGCCTGCGCCAGCAACTATCACATCATACGAATCGCGTTTGTCGGGCATACCGATAGACATTTCATGCATCTTTCACATTTTTCTATATTAAGTTTGGCAACCCCAAAGACAGTAATAGCTGAGTAGGGGCAGTTCGCATCACAATAGCCACAGCCAACACATCTGTTTTCATCTATCCGGATCATATTATCTTTTGTAGCAGACAGCACCGGATTCAGGTTAGGTATCTCTGTCTATAAATAGATAATGTAGTAACTGCTAAAAATTTTCCCGGGCGTTCCATTACGATCACCGGGATACAGCTACTTAACCTGCCTGTAAAGCTCTGGTAATCCGGCAGAAAGATTCTTCCACTGAAGACCTCCTCTTCCTCGATCAGTTTCATATCGATCCCCCCCCGAATCACGTCCAGCGACTTCTGCGAAACAACGCAGCCACGGGCATTGTCTCTTGGGTAGGTCTCCTTTTCAAGCACCAGCACAGAAAGCCCTTTCTGTGCAGCCCGCTCTGCGGCAACCGCCCCCACATGACCGCCGCCAGCGAGGATCATGTCATACATCGTGCGTCTACTATGTTGTCGCGAGCTCTTCAAAGTATCGCCCGACCAGGTCTGCATCACTGATTCGTTCGGGCTCAGGCGCTCCTGCGGCGACCGGTTCTACCGGAAACGGTGACGACGTCTCAAATTCTTGCTTAACCCCGTTGTTAGTCTCTCTGATCGAGAACTCGGACCCAATGCCCGTATACATTGTAAGATCGAGATTTGTGCCCTCTATGGCTGCAACCGTGGGATCACCATAGATATTATCTCTGCTTCCGCCATCACCGATCTCTATCGGCTCGGCATCTTCACCATCTCCGGCGGCGTCACCAGTGCCCCCTATCGTGCCAAGAACTGGCAAGCGCACCTCGCCAACTGAGTTTACCACCGAGAAATCCGCAACTGCAAGTGATATGATGACAAGTGCCAGCATGATGATCGCTATAACTCTGCCAGTCATCCGTTTCTGGTCCAGAAACGACGAATACTCAATTTCGTCCATCTTTTTCGCAACGCCATCTGCTAGATCTGCCACCACCACGTTTTCCACTCCGGAATTGTCGTGTGCCGTCTTCAGGGGCTCACTTAAGTCGTGATACACCGTTCCGATCGTTGTGCATACCCTTGTGTCTGCATCCGCACCGCGCCTTTGTGCCCGCAGAACGTTTAATGCCGATACGGTGATGGTGATTAAAACCGCAAGCATGAGTGCGCATAGCGCGGGCATCGTGATCTCTGCGCCGATATCTGAGAACGTGATGATATCAACCGGGATCTTGCCTGCGCAGACTGTATGGACGCCAGTAAAGATGACTGTAGCATACGCAGCCATGAAGATCAGGATCGAGTCGAGCAGCGCATAGTATATGTTGAATTTCCTGATCAGGTTGCTGAGTTCCGAGATCTTGTCTGTGAATATGTACACTGCATCGTGAATTGGCACGGGTATGCTTATATTTTACTGTTGCCCGTGGACCCACGCGATTGCCGTCCTGCCGGTATGTTTAGCGCTCATCAAATAATGAAATAGTGGCTGTGCCTGCGGGTAACCTGTGGTATGAACCGCAAGAGTGCGCGGATTTCCACAAGATTTCTGTGTTAGTCTTGTGGTTTTATATGCGAATATCCATACAATACTCGAGTAAGTACTACCAGAGTTATCTGATGGTACCCTTGTATCCAGGACATCCATGCGATTTTGCATATTCGTACCATTGGTGGTGCATTCTGACGGTTTTATCACGAATGGTCGAATGGCACGAGTTCTAACAGGTTATTATTTGGTGGAAATGGGGTGGAAATGGGGTGAGAATGGAGTGTGAAGGGCGTGCAGGTTAACCTTTATCACATCCGAAACATCATAATAGATCAGGATGATCGATACCGAGTTCTTTAACCAGCTGAACCGATTCTCGCTGATGCTGCGTAAGCGGGTCTCAAACGTGTATGCAGGCAGCCGGCGTGCGGTGCTGCAAGGCAAGGGCATCGAGATCGTGGGATACCGTGAGTACATGCCCGGCGATGACATCAGGTCAATCGACTGGCGGGTGTACGGCAGGACTGAAAAACTATATATACGCAAGTTTGAGGAAGAAAAGAGCGTAACCACCCACATACTTCTTGATTCAAGCAAAAGCATGGACTACTCGAGTAATGACACAACAAAATTCGATTACGCAGCAATGCTTGCGTGTGGATTTGGTTACATGGTGTCAAGAGAGAATGAGAAGTTCGCCATATCCACGTTTGCGGAGAGCATCGATATCAGTCCTCCGAAACGTGGTAAGGGTCACCTGCTACACACGATCGACGTGTTAAACAGCCTTGGATTACAGGGGGAAACAAGATTTGACCACTGTATCCAACAGTATGAGCGGATGATCCGGTCAAAATCACTTGTTATCGTCATATCTGATTTTTTATGTGATATTGATACGATACGGGCGGGATTATACCGGCTCGCACAGAACGACCTGATTGTGATCTCGGTCTTTGATCCGGCTGAATACGACCTATCGATCGAGGGCGATGCAAAGCTGCATGATATGGAGACAAACGAGATCAAAAAGACATACATCAGCCCAAAACTGAAACAGGAGTACCGGAAGCTGCTCGACGCCCATTTTGGAGCTGTGAAAGAGACATGCAGTCACATCGGAGCGGATTTTTTCTCGTTCAGCACGAAAACATCAATATTTGATGCGCTCTTTGAGGCAGTGAGGGCTAAGTATTGATTAACTGGTGGTTGGAATGGGTTTTGCAAATCCGATGGCACTCCTTGCTCTTTCAAGCATCATCCCAATTGTAATTCTGTACCTGATCAAGCCAAAGCCAAAGGACGTGAATATCCCGTCGCTGATGTTTATTCTGGATCTGGGGCGAAAAGAGCATAAATACCAGACAATGCTCAAGAAATTCATCAGGGATCCGCTGATGCTCATGCAACTCCTCTTCCTAATCCTGCTTGCACTTGCGATGGCGTCCCCATACTTTACTATAACAGAGACTGTGCGCGCTGATCACACAGTAGTAGTTCTTGATGCATCTGCATCGATGCAGGCAACGAGTTCGGGCACACCGGGAACAAGCAGGTTTGACCTGGCAAAAAATGTTGCGGAAAAGTTCTCCAGCGGAAAGACCAGCATTATTCTGGCGAAAAACGTCCCGATCGTTGCGCTTGCAGGCGGAAGTCGATCTGACGCAAAAGCCGTTCTGCAGCGCGTTAAGCCTGGTGCGACCACATCAAGCATAGGAAACGCGATCATTCTTGCAAAGAGCATGATTGAGGAAGAGAATGGCGCAATCGTGGTTATCTCTGATTTTTCAGGTATCGATGTTAATGACGACTCGATATCAACATCAAAGATGCTTGCAAACGCTGCGGGCATCGATGTGACATTCAAGCAGGTCGGGAACGATGCAGACAACATCGGCATTGTATATGGTAATTTGGAGCGAAAAGGAGACAAATACGAGTACATCTGCAATATCAAGAATTATATGGACAGTGCACAGACGGTGCCAATTGAAGTGTTCCGCAACAGAAAAAAAATCCTCTCTAACAGTAAAACAATACCGCCACACTCAACAGATCTTTTTGCACTCACAGATCTTCAGCCAGGTGCCACGGTCGTCGTCCTGAAGCATGGAGACTCGCTGGATGTTGACGATCGTGCATATATCGCAATTCCGGAGATCGTGGAGCGAAATGTGCTCTTTATCAGCGAAAATAAAAACCCGCCAGCGAAGATCGCGCTAAGTTCACTCTCAGACACCGAATGCTCAATCGTAAAACCACCCGTTCTCCCATCGTTTGATGATTATGACCTCGTTGTGGTTGGGAACATCACAAAAGACTCGTTGCTTCCGGGAACGTTCACCGATCTTGCGTCATTCGCCAGTTCTGGCGGCGGACTTGTGATCCTTGCATCCGATGATCTTGGCGAGATCAACACGGACAACCTGCTGCCTGTGCAGATATCCGGGGAAACAGGGTCCACAGTGCTGAATACGGAGATGGTCAGTGAATTCATAGGGGATGTGGTGTTTGAGGATATTGCAGTGATCAAACATCTCAGAGCGGGACGTGTTGAGGAAGCTGTCACAAACGTGGTTGCAGGTGATGGCTCTCCGATGCTTTCGTACCGCCGGCAGGGTGAAGGCACCGTTGTGTACTTTGGGTTTGGCGAGGGGGACTCGTCATGGAATGATTTTCACACGAGAGTCGATTACCCGATCTTCTGGAGGCAGATTGTGGACTGGATGAGCGGGGTTCTTGAAATCGGTGCGTACAATGTCAGGACCGGGCGAACATACCCTCTTGTAGGAAGGCAAGAAGCGATCACGCCTTCCGGACCGGTTACCACGGATAACCTGCTATTTGACGAGGTTGGTGGCTATCAGGTCGGCGATATGGCGATTGCCGCGAATCTGTACAACTCGGATGAGTCTGATCTCACAATGGGTGCGATGTCAGTTACAGCACGTAACCTTGAGCCTGATACGGTCAGGGCTAAAGTTACGAAGGATATGTGGGTATTTCTAATTGTTCTTGTGATGCTTCTTGCAGGACTCGAACTGTACTATCTCCGGGCAAGAGGCGAGTTATAATCGCTCCTGCCGTGCCCGATGTATGTTATCAAGGTGTTAGGGCTGTGATATGAGT
>RXIK01000006.1 GCA_004211975.1 Methanosarcinales archaeon
CGGGTGGAATGTCAAAGAACCCGGGCGCTCTCTGGCAGTCATCCACTTTGACACCTTTGAGAGTTGCGCCGCACACTGTGCACCGATCTGCAACATGCACTTCTATATGATCCGGCTCTTCTACCGGTTCCAATGTGCGACCAACATGCCCCTCCTGCCCACCGTTCTTCTTGTTGCCCGGTAACCTCCTGGCTTTTGGTGCGAGGCGTCTTTTTGAGACTATCGCTGGAAGGGGGCTTGCTGCTGTTTTTGCTGTTCTTATTCAGCTGATCCTGCAGGGTCTGTAATTCCCAGGTGAGGTACTCAAATAGTTGAATGGTAGCCTCTCCCCCTTGCTGATAAGCGGCATGAATTTCATCGCATTCTCCATCCATCAAACGAAATGTTTTATTTACAGCCGTTGCGATGGGAAATATAATCTCATTAATGACAAATTTTGCGGTGGTGGGGGGTGAGTAGTTACAATATAAGTAACTAGTAGGTAACCACCCAGCAACTTTACAACCTCCCATATACAAATGATTGATATTAGCAGATCGTTAATTAGGCATCACTATGAACCCTTCCGATAGACCCGCCCCTGAGATTGCATCGGTCCTTGAACGGTTACGGTCCGGCATGTCCGGATTGACTGGAGTGGATGCAAGCGGGCGGTTGGCTGAGCATGGGCGGAACGAACTTCAAAAGGGCGAGAAGGCAACGCCCCTTAAGATTTTAGCGTCTCAGTTTCTTGATTTTATGCTTATTTTGCTGGTTGTTGCAGCAGTTGTTTCTTTTTTGATTGGTGAACGGATTGATGGCTTTGTGATCATGGGGTTTGTTGTGTTTAATGCGGTGCTTGGCTTTATTCAGGAGTATCGGGCTGAACGTGCTCTTGAGGCGTTACAGTCTATGATTACGCCGCAGGCGCGTGTGGTGCGTGATGGTGGCGAGCAGATGGTGGATGCGGCAGAGCTTGTGCCGGGGGATTTGTTGTTGCTTGCGGCAGGTGACATGGTGCAGGCGGATGGCATGATTATTGAGGGTGATCTGCGGATGGATGAGTCGGTGCTCACGGGGGAGTCGCAGCCTGTTAGTCGTGGGGCTGCGCAGACCGTGCACACTGGAACCACGGTTTCTCATGGGCGTGGAACCTGTGTGGTCACTGAGACCGGGATGCGGACTGAGTTTGGTAAGATTGCCGCGATGGTGCAGACCGGGGAACGGGAGACGCCGCTTCAGAGGCGGATGAAACAGCTTGCAAAGTATCTTGGCATTGGTGCGCTCGTGGTCTGCACTGTTGTTTTCATCACCGGAACCTTGCAGGGTATCGCGGCAAACGAGATGTTTCTTGCATCAGTGAGTCTTGCTGTTGCCGCGGTTCCTGAGGGGCTGCCTGCTGTTGTCACGATCACGCTTGCAATTGGCGTGCAGCGCATGGTCAGAAAGAACACGATCATGCGGAAATTGCAGGCTGTCGAGGCGCTCGGCTGCGCAACCGTGATATGCACTGATAAGACCGGCACACTTACCGAGAACGAGATGACTGTGCGGAAGATCTCTGTGAACGGTGCATTAATCGATGTTACGGGCGAGGGATACACGCCTTCCGGGAAGTTCATGTCAGGGGGGGCTGAGATTGATTTGCCGCAATTGGTTCTGAAGATAGGTGCGCTGTGCAATGATTCATCGCTTGCCCGGTCTGACGCCGGGGACTGGACTGTTTTGGGTGACCCAACCGAAGGTGCGCTGGTGGTTGCGGCGGAAAAGGCGGGGATAGACAAGCAGGATCTTGCATTCAGGTATCCGAGAGTTGCAGAGGTTCCGTTTGACTCGGATCGTAAGTTCATGACCACGATCCATGAGATTCATGATCCAGATGGTGGTGATGTTGGTGGTGTTGGCGAGGCGGTCTGGGCTGGTTCCGCCCGGCTGGTCTGTGTTAAGGGCGCACTTGACTCGATCCTTAAACTATGCAGTTACATTTATAAAGACGGCGTGGTGGTAGAGATGACCTCAGACGATCTCGATTCGATCAGCCGCCGCCATGCGGAGATGACCTCAGATGCGCTCAGGGTGCTCGCACTCGCATACCGACTGCCTGATGACGTAAACACTACTACTGACACTACGATTGACACTACTACTAATGCCGATGCCAATACCGCGGAGGATGCGCACGAGTATGAACGCGACCTGGTCTTTGCAGGCATGACCGGCATGATCGATCCACCGCGCCCCGGCGTCAGGGAAGCTATCGCCACATGCAGGGAAGCTGGCATCTCCACAATCATGATCACTGGCGATCACAAAGAGACCGCGAGGGCAATTGCAACAGATCTCGGTATCATCGGTGTCAACCCGGAAAATTCGAACGATCCGGAGTATCTAAAGCAAATAGCAACCGGAAACGATCTGGATGCAGGATATAGTCCGGATGCGTGCGTGTATGCAAGAACCTCTCCAGCTCACAAGGTGCAAATCATAAAAGCACTTCAGGACCGGGGAAACGTCGTGGCGATGACTGGTGATGGCGTGAACGACGCACCTGCGCTCAAGATAGCGGACATCGGGATCGCAATGGGAGTCACAGGAACAGACGTTGCAAAAGAGGCGTCTGACATGGTGCTTACGGATGATAACTTTGTTTCGATCGTACATGCAATCGAGGAAGGACGCGGAATCTATGATAACATCAAGAAGTTCATCAGGTTCCAGTTATCCACCAATGTCGGCGCGATTTTACTGATCTTTGTCGGGCTACTTATGGGGATGCCGCTGCCGCTTGCACCGATGCAGATACTCTTTGTCAACCTGCTGATGGACGGTCCACCCGCACTCTCGCTCTCGATGGAGCCGTACCACCAGACCATGAACCGCCCACCAAGAGACCCGCAGGAACCAATAATCACCGGGGACGTGCTGAAATTTATCACGGGCGCCGGACTGCTGATGTTTATCGCCACCATCCTCGTGTTCTGGTATGCGCTGCAGATACCGGGCGTAGCGGAAGATGTGGAAAAACACGCACGCACGCTTGCGTTCACAACCTTCGTTTTCTTCCAGCTCTTTAATGCACTTAACTGCCGGTCAGCCCGGTATCCGCTGAGCCGGATCGGGTTCTTCTCGAACCGCTATCTGATCGGTGCGGTTCTGATGTGTGCCCTGTTACAGCTATGCATCCTGTACGTGCCGTTTTTACAGTTAATGTTTGATACGGTTGCGCTAGGATTATGGGACTGGGCAATCGTGCTTCCAGTCTCTGCAACGATCTTTCTTGTGGTTGAGGGGGCTAAAATGGTCCGGACGTCTGCCCGCTCCTGAGTGAACGCTCCCTCTCTCTCTCTTTCTTTCTCTCTCTGGTTTCGCTGTTTTGTGCGGGCGGGGCGTTTGGGTGTGATTCTGGCACCACGAATTACACGGAACTGGTCACCCAAAACCCCCCCGAATCAGAAGATTAATAACACCCCATCCCAATTACACACTTGCTGGTGCTGGCATGAAAGAAGCCATGTTTTATGAGAAACTTGCCGATAACCGGGTTAAATGCCATCTGTGCAACCATTCATGCGTAATCGGCGAGAACAAGCGCGGGATATGCGCAGTCCGCGAGAACCGGGAGGGCGTGCTCCACAGCCTCGTGTACGGCAAGCTTATTGCAAGTGGTGTCGATCCAATCGAGAAGAAGCCTCTTTTCAATTTTCTTCCTGGTACGAGGTCGTTTTCAATAGCAACGGCAGGATGCAATCTCAGATGTCTATGGTGCCAGAACTGGCATATCAGCCAGTTAAATAGTGAACAGATGATACCGGGCGAGAACACAACTCCAGAGGCTGTGGTGGATATGGCAACCAAATATGGCTGCAAGACCATTGCCTACACCTACACCGAACCAACAATTTTCATCGAGTTTGCGCTTGACGTGATGAAACTTGCGCACAGGGCAGGGATCAAGAACGTGTTCGTTACGAACGGATACATGAGCGGCGAAGTTTTGCGCGAGATCGCGCCATATCTTGATGCTGGCAACGTTGATCTCAAGGCGTTTAGCGATGAGACCTACCGAAAGATGTGCGGAGCTAAGCTTGCACCCGTTCTTGACACCATCAGGCTGTACAAGGAACTTGGCATCTGGCTTGAGGTGACCACACTGGTGGTATCGACCGTTAACGACACCGAAGAGGAGCTTCGAGAGATCGCAAGGTTCATCGCGGATGTCGGCGTCGAGATTCCGTGGCATATCTCCAGGTTCCATCCACAGTACATGTTTCCTGATGCACCGCCAACCAAAATTGAAATTCTCCATCGGGCAAGAGAGATCGGTATTGAAGAGGGGCTAAGATATGTGTATGAAGGAAACATTCCCGGCACAGGGAATGAGAACACATACTGTTACCGGTGCAACGAGCTTCTGATCAAGCGGTCTGGGTTCGACATTATTGAGAACCACATCAAGAACGGTAAGTGCTGTAACTGCGGCGCGGAGATTGATGGGTTGCTGTAGCGTTGTGGACTGTGTTTTGTAGCTGCTTTTCCTATTCCAGGAGATCATGTTATCCCTGATGTCAGTGGTGGTAGATTCATTCGCCCGGTTGGGTGGAATCTGTTTGGAACTTGAGGTGTCCCTAATAGACTGGTAATGAACCGGGACTGTCACACCAATCCGGGGTTACATGAGATTCCATGAATCTGTTCAAGTGAGTTGTAGGTAAAATCTGTGAAATCAGTGTTCATCTGTGGCTAAAAGCTTTTATTAGCCACAGATTTCACAGATGGACACAGATTAAATGTTATTTTTCAAAGAGCAAGATTCATTCAAGAGATTTCATGCTGTAGTTGGACTTATCCGACCGCGCCACATACGAGGGTATGGCTCCAACACCACATAATGCGACAGCCCGTAGAGCAGAAACATTTAAGTTAAGACAATCAATACGGACATTGGAGAGATGATCAAACCAACCTCAGAACTCGGAACCTGCTACGTGCAAGGGCAAGCTGGGAATGTCTTGCGCACTCGCTCAACCGGAGCCACCTTGCCATCGTGGGTTTCCAGGGGAGGGGATCTCGAGTGAAACACGGATTTACATTACCAATGGGGCAATTCCTCCTATGTAATTCCTCATATCCTAATGAACCGCGTTTCGCTCGATTTCATTTCACACCCCCTGAACACAAAATATTATTATAATCCTCAAGATACATGGATCAAAACCAGAGCAAAATTGCTCGAGGTAAATAAAATGAACATCAAAAACTATACCGATAACATCCGTATCAGTATGCCGGATAATCGAGGTGCATCATGCACGTAATGGAAGGGTGTCTGCCAGGACCGTGGTGGCAGATATGGTTTGCAATATCGATACCGGTTATCGCGTACGGAATTTACAAATTAAACAAGCTCGTGGACGAAAGACGCGATATACTGCCACTTCTCGCAGTAGCCGGAGCATTTATCTTTGTCTTATCCGCGCTCAAGTTGCCTTCCGTCACAGGGAGTTGCTCCCATCCAACAGGAACCGGGCTTGCCGCAATACTCTTCGGACCCGCGGTAACAGCGGTTCTCGGAACGATCGTCCTCCTGTACCAGGCGCTGTTTCTTGCGCACGGCGGTCTGACAACACTCGGAGCAAATGCCTTCTCAATGGGAATAGTAGGTCCGGTGGTCGCCTACGTGATATACAAGGCAGGAATGAAGATGAATCTTAATTTCTACGTTGTAGTTTTCCTCGCAGCAACGTTTGGAGACTGGGCGACGTATGTTGTGACCTCTATTGAGCTTGCACTTGCGTTTCCCTCGGCGGTGGGAGGATCCCTCACATCGTTCAAAGCATTTGCAACGATCTTTGCAGTAACACAGGTTCCTCTCGCAATAATTGAGGGCGCTGTTACCGCACTCATCTTCAAGTACATAATACAGGTCAAAGAGGATGTGCTTGTGGGACTCAATGTGATGACCGCAGACACCATCCGTAAGATCCGGGGGTCAGCAGCATGAAAGGAGAGCTAATTGTACTCGCCATAATCCTCGTGTTCACAGCGCAGTTCCTCTACGTCTCCTCAAACACCGATGCGGAATTCGGCGGAGCGGACGGCGAGGCTGAGGGCGTGATCGAAGAGATAACAGACGGCAAGTATGAGCCAATCGCAGAGCCGCTATGGGAGCCCCCAAGCGGAGAGATCGAGAGCCTGCTCTTCGGGCTTCAGATAGCGTTTGGCGCACTCATAATCGGCTATTTCTTCGGGTACTACCAGAAAAGCAGGGGTTAATCCCGGGATTTAGCGAGATTGCGCGAGGGCTATAACGAGTTGCCTTCAACTCGCGACCCCTCGCCCCCTCAGTCTCATCCGCCCCCATTTTTTGAGAACTATACATGAACAACCTGCTGGACGATTATGCGCTGGCAAGCCCTCTGCGACATCATAGCAACTGGCTCAAACTTGCCATCGTAGCATTTGGTTTGCTCGTCGGAGTATCGTCCCCATCCCCTGCAACACCACTTTTTATAACGCTATCCATGGGATTTGCCACACTATTCTTTGGCAAAATCCCGTTAAAATTCTATCTGAAGTTAGTACTCTTACCACTGGGATTTGCTGCCACGGGATCAGTCGTCATACTCTTTTTCTTTGGAACGGGTGGCGAGGTCTTCTCGCTTGAGATCTTCGGGTACCGTCTGGTTGCAAACACCGGGGGAGTTGAGATGGCGCTACTTGTTATCTCAAGGACAGTTAGCGGAATGAGCTGCGTCTTCTTCCTTGCACTATCAACCCCAATGATCGAGCTTTTTGCGGTTGTCAAGCGATCAGGAATTCCTGACTCGGTCGTTGAGCTCTCCATGCTGATGTACCGCTACATCTTCCTCTTCTTAGATGTTGCAATAAGCATAAAAGACGCTCAGACAATCCGGCTTGGATACACGAACTTCAGAAGATCGGTTTACTCCATAGCCATGCTTGCAAGCACGCTATTCATACGATCATGGGAGCAGGGAGAGAAGCTTTACATCGCAATGGACTCGAGATGCTACGATGGAAAGCTCACAGTCTTTGAAGCAAAACGACCGATCAGAGCGCCAGAAGCAGTTCTCACAACGGTTTATGCGATACTTACAATCGCGCTCCTGCATTTCACCGGGAATGCCGGGTTTATATGATGCAAACAAGGTGAGACCATGGCAATTCTTGAGACGCAAGACCTGAAGTACGCATACCCGGACGGGACCACTGCTATCGACGGGATTAATATCAAGATTGCGGAGGGTGCAAGGGTGGCTTTCGTTGGCAAGAACGGATCCGGAAAGTCAACACTCTTCCTGCTCCTGAACGGGACACTGAAGCCAGAACGAGGGCAGGTTCTCTTCCACGGTTCGCGATTTAGGCATGATTCAAAGTCACTCCGCGAGATACGGAGCAAGGTCGGGATCGTCTTCCAGAATTCGGATGACCAGTTATTTGCGCCGACCGTCGAGCAAGATGTCGCGTTCGGTCCAACAAACCTCGGACACACCAGAAGCGAGGTAGAGGATGCTGCCAATCACGCTCTTCTGTATGTTGGGCTTGCCCACAACCGGGAAAAGCCCCCGCACCACTTAAGCGGCGGCGAGAAGAAGCGGGTCGCAATCGCAGGCGTTATCGCAATGAAACCAGAAGTGATAATCCTTGACGAGCCCTTATCCAACCTAGATCCGGTCGGTGCAGACGAGATCATGGACATGCTCGGCGAACTCAACCACCTCGGAAAAACAATCATAATCTCCACCCATGACGTGGACCTCGCCTACGGATGGTCTGACTACGTGTACCTCCTGAGTGAGGGGCGCATCGTCGGCAAGGGCACCCCCAATCAGGTGTTCAGTGACCCAGAACTCCTGATGACCGCGGGGCTCAGGCAGCCCACCACCCTTGAGATCTACCACGAAATCGCACGAAGAGGTCTTGCAGATCGTGAAAAGTCGCCAAAGAACGTTCCAGAGCTTGTGGACACGCTAAAACCCCCTGAACTCATGTGGGTGCAAGTACCTCCCGAAACCCGAGAAGGAGACACCCTAAACCTCGGGATGATGCATGGGAAGTACGCCCACAACAGCCCCTACGAAGCAGTCAACGCAACAGTACTACACATCCACACCGACATGCAGGCAATTGTTAAGCTGGGACGCAAAGGAATCAGGGCAGGATGCATCACAATATACGACACAGGCAAATACAAGCCCGAAGAGATTCGCAGAATCATATCTAACTACGAGATCGACATCGTGGGTGCAATGGGAGGCAAAAGCAAGAAGATCACGGAAAAAGACAACATCCACCTTGACATAATGTCAGGCGTGATCGACAAAGCAATCCTAACAGCACTCTCCGGAAAACGATGCCTAATTCTCACAAACGGCGGAATGATCGGGCAC
>RXIK01000203.1 GCA_004211975.1 Methanosarcinales archaeon
AATTGAGCGCTATCGATCTGAAAAGTCATTTATATCGTTAATCTGTGAAATCAGTGTTAATCTGTGGCTAAAAGTTTTATTTGCCACAGATTAACACTGATTCCACTGATTTCGGAAGTCATATCATGCCACTGTTTGCAGAATTGGCATCATGTTGTTCAACCGACCAGAACAAATTAAAAAGTCTCATATTCCAAGATGGCAATTATGTTGCGGTGGATAGGACTGAAGGGACGGTTATGTGGGGGCATTTTTGAGGTTCTTAAAAACATCTTTATGCGGCAA
This sequence comes from Methanosarcinales archaeon, assembly GCA_004211975.1. Lineage (GTDB taxonomy): Archaea > Halobacteriota > Methanosarcinia > Methanosarcinales > Methanogasteraceae > Methanogaster_D. The sequence continues at coordinate 286 of RXIK01000203.1, forward strand.
TTGGCAGAGGACCGTGGCAGTGTAAAACAAGTTCGACGAAGCCACTGGCACAAAGTAACGGCATTTTACACCGCGTTATCTGCTTTCAACATCAGTGAAAATCTTGTAATAGTTCCTCAGACTTTTTCCGTATATATTGTATCTGTGCTTGGACTGATAGACCTTTTGTCTCTTCATAATGATTATCCCTTATCTCTCGAACCATTTCAACCGTTTTAACTGGCATAAGTCGTCACCTCCATTGGGGAATAGATCGCTATCGTTTTATATCCTTTTTCAAGATTCACAGCATTAAACTTCCGTATTTTATGGCTTTGGGACATTATTATCCAACCAACTACCCTATCACGCCACAACCCCAATCGGCAAGTTTGACCACGTGGCACCATGAACTACACTGACCAATACACTTGACACAAGCGTATTTCTGCCTGTGATCATCGTGGAAACATTGCATAAGCTATACATTATAGAGATGTATGTACCGCTATGCTTATATACTTGTTGGTTGATTCCATCTTATGCCTCCCAAACAGCGCGGAGAAGAACTTAAAAAAATTATCAAGAGTGTGCGAGATGGGACATTCGAATACGATAGTAAAGAACCGGTGAAAACCGACTGGGCACAATATGATCAAGCGCAGATCTACGAGATGGTCAATTATCTGAATAATATACGGGATCTTGTAAATCTTGCCTGTAAACGAATAAAAGAACGAACACCGCCCAGAAAACGGTGACTGGTAGACTGCCAACTGATCCTGCTGACATTGCGAAAACTCTACTGTTGCAAACATACCTGAAATCGTCAAACAGGGTGGCTGAATGGTTTTCACTTCTATTTCAGGAGAAATTAGGTATAACCCCATTTTTCTTACAAAACAACAGAACGCGGATACGATCGAGAGCGAGCGAACGAGATTCCGGATGAAATCATAGTGATAACCAATGAAAGTATAGGGGGTAAAGAAGAGACTTGTTCGTTTGATAGCACTGGCTTTAACGCCCCGAACAAGGAGAACTATGCAGATAAACGTCAAAACAGAATTCTAAGAAGAACCATAAGAAATCAAAGTCTGCAACTGAGGAGCAGGCAGACAGTTTTCCGAAATCAAACTCAACTAACACGAAAAAGGTTCTCTTATGCAGTCCTGGGCGCAGGGGTTCGACATAAGCTAATTTCTGGCATATCCATAAGCCCGGATCACTCAGTTGGGGAAACCACGATGTTTCCAGAGGCTTTTAACCAGGCGCTCTGTTGCCACCCCAATCTATGTGGCGTTCCTGGAGATGGTATCTACGGGTGCAGATGGATCACTAATCTGGTTTCGGAAAACCACGCCACATCATACTTTCTACCGCGCAGCAATGCGACTTTCAAAAGTATTGGAGCTCTTGGATGGCATAACATGCAATATTTGCTCTGGGAAGATCCTCAGGCGTGATTAGAACATTATTATATGCGTTCGATCTCGGAAACGGTTAACTCAATGGTGAAATGCCGGTTTGGCGCAGCCGCTCGAGAAAGAGACTCGACTCGCGGAAGACGACTGAAACGCGGCTCTAAGCTCGTGGGGCACAATATCCAAAGAGTGTGGTATCCCGAGGTCCTGGGCGATGTGGTGCCACACTGGCGCAGGGGCGTACGTGAATTTCGTCCCAAAGCCGTATATGATTATCCCTTCTAATTGTTCTCCATATATTTTCTGAAGTCTCTCTTTCGCCTCATCAAGAATTGGCTTGATGTCTTTCATGGTTTTATTCATTCTGACCGCGCCTTTGCCATCATTTTCATCATTTCCGAATAGTCTCATTGAGTCGTTTCTGAGTCGTTTCTGAGTCGTTTGAGCCCTTTAGTACGTATACCGTGCCACGCCCAGTATGCCCGTGTCTTTCGATGATTCCCAGTTTAACAAGTGCTGAGAGTTCTCTTGCGGCTGTCGATCTTGATACTCCATTTAATTTCTGATACGCCCCATTAGTTATCTCCTTATTCACTTTCAGGTGCATTACCGCTTTCACCTGGTTGGTGTTTAATCCTATCTGATTCAGATATTCCTTGGAAAGTATGTCTTTTCTAAAGGTGATAACAAAACTCGTTCCGCAGCAATTCCCGTTGTGGCTGTAAACGCATGCAACCGAAGGGTCGTTTCTTTATGCTTTCGTAAACATTTATGTGTAATGTTGAGTAATAGGTGGAATAATCCCAAATAATG
>RXIK01000007.1 GCA_004211975.1 Methanosarcinales archaeon
GGCATGGCAGGAATTCAGAAACAATATGAATGCGAAAGTCAATTGGCAATTCACTGCAGAGGATGCTCGGATAAAGTTATCTCGCCTTTATCCGACACTTGAAAGTTGACGTGACACTAGAGGTCATGGGTGATGTGGTGCCGCACTGGCGTAGGGCGTGTACGTGAATTTCGTCCCAAAGCCGTATTTTATCGAAATGTACTATGTGCCGGAAGTTCCAGCTTACTAAAATATCAACATCTGCCACTGTTGCCATCGCAATATGTCGAGCATCATCCATATAGTTTAAAGATAGAACGTCTCGATCAATATATGTATCAGCAAGCTCTATGGATTCAGCATCCAAATCAAGAAATTCATGCTCACAAACTCGAAACTTTTTATATACCTTTTTGACCTCATCAGGTGCGTCCCTGATTTCCGCATCTGTAAGGGAGGAAAGAACCAAAGAAAATACACCACGTCTGAAGTCTGAAAGAAGTCCAACTGACCATTCTTTGAATTCAAAATCACAACATCCGCCAATCACGGAAGTATCAACATAAATTCGAGTGATTTTCATGGTGTTCATCTTTCAAATACGTTTGATGATAGATAATGTTATGCACGTGTCTGGAGTTCTGTGAAGCCAGTATTTTAACAAAACGGGCATCATGCGCTCAATACGATTCAAGATGCGCTTGGCGGAGTCTATATATGCCATCCGGATGTGTAGCTGGGTAATTATGTTATCCCTCCGAATACCAGTGATTTCAGTTGGACTATGTCTCGCTCGGTGTTGATCAGGACCCTGTTTTTTGGTGAAATTCACTCAAACTTTAGGATCCGAACACACACGCTTCCGGCAGGTGCAGGTCACAGCACTATTGACTCCCCGGTCATCCCCGGTGGCTTTGGCAGCCCAAGCAGCCCAAGTATTGTTGGCGCGATATCAGCGAGTTTTCCGTCCCTGACACCTGCCACCGCGGGGTCAGTGACCAGTATTAGTGGCACCGGGTTTGTGGTGTGTGCGGTGTATGGTGTCCCGTCATCATCTGCCATTTTCTCGGCGTTACCGTGGTCTGCCGTGATGATCGCAGACCCGGCAGACCTCTGTACCGCATCAATGACTTTTCCGACGCAGAGATCAACGGTCTCCACAGCCGTTACGGCAGCCTCAAATATGCCGGTGTGCCCGACCATGTCACAGTTCGCATAGTTCAGGATGATCACATCATAGTCATGCGACTCGATTCTCTCGATCACGGCATCGGTGACCGCATGAGCACTCATCTCAGGCAACAGATCATACGTTGCCACCTTTGGAGATGGTATCAGGCAGCGGTCCTCATCTGGGTTTGGCACCTCAACGCCGCCGTTAAAGAAGAACGTGACATGCGCATACTTCTCGGTCTCCGCGATGCGCAGTTGCCGCATCCCGTGTTGTGATATGACATTTCCGAGTGTGTTTGTGATCTCTTCTGGCGCGTACGCAATGTCTGCATCGATTGTCGCAGCATATTCGGTCATGCACGCAAAATACAGGTTATCAAGCTTTTTACGCTCGAAATTATCAAAATCCTGGTCTATGAATGCTCTGGTGATCTCTCTGGCACGATCCGGTCTGAAATTGAAGAATATGATGGAGTCACCGCCAGCAACCGGAGTGGATCCACTGATAACGGTTGGCAGCACGAACTCGTCATTCTCGCCGCGCTCATAAGCGTTCTGCACGGCGTCAGCAGCGCGCTCCGCGGATTCGCCTTCGCCTGAAACAAGAGCGCGGTACGCCTTTTCCACCCGCTCCCATCGGTTATCGCGGTCCATTGCATAGTATCTGCCGGAAACCGTGCCTATCCTGCATCCTTTATATCCATCAACCTCATTTATGTATTCAAGCGCGCTCCTCGGAGGAACATCCCGTCCATCAAGGAATGCATGCACCTCTGTTCTGACATTATTCTCTGACGCAAGCTCCATCAAGGCAAGAAGGTGCGTGATATGGCTATGCACGCCGCCGTCCGAGACAAGTCCCATCAGATGAAGGCAGGAATCATTTGTTTTCGCATGTTCGATCGCCTTTCGGAAAACCGGATTTTCGAAGAACGTCTTATCAGATACCGCCTTACTTATGCGGGTTAAATCCTGGTACACGACCCGTCCAGCACCAATATTCAGGTGCCCGACCTCAGAGTTTCCCATCTGCCCGGCTGGAAGCCCGACAGCCTCGCCCGACGCCTGCAGCGTGCAGGTCGGGTATTGTTTGCAGAGCGCGTCAAGATTAGGCGTCTCTGCGTGCGCGATTGCGTTTCCTCTTCTTGATTCGCTCAGCCCGAACCCGTCAAGGATTATCAACATTAACATTTTGTGTATCTCCCCTGTGATTTCTAGATGCAACATAGATCCCGATAAGCGCGATCACAATCGCCCCCCCAATCGAGAACATAAGTTGCTGTATTCCATAGTTCTGGTAAATTCCGGCGTTTGCGAGGATATATGCGCTCGTGCTCCATAACATGAGTCCAGTGGCAATAACAAAGAATGGAAACGCCCCTGCCTTGCCTATGGGTCTTTCCTCAAGGTGCAGATCAATGATCTTCCCGAAACCAAGGAACAATCCAGCCGCAACATACCACCAGACCGAGGCTTGCATAAAGATCGTTGATAAGACAATGTACCCGGGAAAAATGTCAACTGCGATTCCTTCCCAGCAGGCATCAGCACCCTGGATCGTGGCAATAATCCCGATCAGGATCGCTGCAAGATATGTGACAAAACTAATTCTACCCTTGTATAGTGACTCGGTCGCAGTTTCACGGTACTTATCTATGGACTGCCCGATTCCAAAGCCGTTATACAGCAGATATGTTCCAACCGTTCCAATAATGGCGGCGACTGCAAGTTCGGGACGGTTTATCAATGAGGATGCTGCATAAGCGATGCAAGCAAGCCCGATCGGGATGAACAGTGCACCCCTAACCTTTGGATCTGAGATGAACTCTTTGAGCAAGTAGTATGTGCTCTCTATGCTCTCACTCTGTTTCACCCGGATCCTTTTCACCGAATTTATCTTTATCCTTGATGCGATGATCGGCAGTACCGCCTCATCCTCGGCGCCGTCCGAGACAAGGATAACATTATCAAATTTTTGCCCGTTAAGAAGATCATCGATCTGTGAAGCAATCTTGCTATCCGAGACCACACCCACATCATAATCGCCGGCGATGCTGACGATCTCAACCTCTACCCCGGCATCAATCAACCGGTCATACTCCTCTATTCCGCCGAAGATGGTGTTAACATCCGAATCTTCGGGATCTGCTACCGCAAGTCTCGTGGCTGCATCTATGTTCGTAGCTCTCCCAATAACAGGGCTTGCGACCCCGGCTTTCCGTCCGAGGTCATCATCCCGATCCAGACACAACACCAGTGTCTTCATGACCCTTATAGAAGATCTGAACGTTGAAGTAACATCAAATCTTCTGTACTGATCTTTTCTCCGTGCCTGAACAGGTCGTATATAACCTCTGCTTCCTTTTTAGCCTTTATTCGTTCCACTTTCCTCTTATCCTCCCTACCACGTTTCGAGATGCTGTTAATCAGCCGATCCAGTTCTCGAATCTCTTTTTGGGCTTTGATGAATAGATGATGTTGATCGTCTGCTTCGTCTTGAATCTTCACGAATTTCTTGTGAATGCGATCTGATCTGGATCGGATGGTTTCGCCTTCCTTGAATGCGCTAATCATCTTGTCATGATATTCCTGAGCCATATCCGCATATTCCGTGACTGTTTCGTGGCATCCGGATGCTTTCTCGCGGATATCACCTAGTTCCTCGAGTGCCTGTTTGAGTTCGGTGTTTTTCTCAATCGCGTCTTTCTTTGCCTTGTACTCAGCGACCAGTGCATTGATCTGGGTGACTAAACCTTTTTCCTTGTCCGACGACAACACCTGAGTTTGCTGCTTAAATTCAAGTTCGTCGATCGTATGTTTTAGCTCTTCAACAGGTGTGCCGGTGATATTACACTCCTTTTTAATTTTTGAGATTTTAGCGTTGGTCTCGTTGATTTTCTTATTGTAATAATCCCGTCCCGTCTTAGACTCGCTCACTTTCTTGTTATACTCGTCGCGTTCGTGCTTATAATGCTGCGCTTCATCCATCAGCATCTTTGACGTGCGGTTCAATTCATTACGCTGCGAAGACCACGTACTTGATTCTGTATTTAGTTTATTACGTTTATTTCTAAATTCTTCAAGTTCTTTTACAAGTATCGCTCTTTTATCCTGTAGCTCTTTCAACATTTGCTTGGTGTCCTCCTGTTTTGGCGTGATGTTCGCCCAGTATCTATCTGTGATACATCCCGAATGATTGGAATGATCGCTCTTAAGTCCTTCGTATCGACTGCTACATCTGCATACTGTTTCAGGATCGGTTTTGCATGAAATGCGATTGAATATCCCGATTCCTTGAACAGATAGATGTCGTTTGCACCATCACCGATTGTGATGCACTCACACGGTTCAATCCCGCATTTGGAAGAGAGCTGTTCGAGTGCGTGCGCCTTTGAGTCCGCCTCGGTCAGGTTGCCTGTAACCTCGCCTGTGAACACACCACCATTTGTAGCCAGATCATTGGCAATTACATGATCGATGCCGAGCATATCTTTGATATGTCGTGCAGAGATCATAAAACCACAGGTGATCATGGCAGTTGCAAGCCCAATATCCTTGACTGATTCCACCAGTTCCTTTGCGCCGGGCATCAGCGGGAGCCTTTTTATAACGGCGTTTGCACTCTCGATGCTAAGCCCCTTAAGCAAACTAACACGCTTGCAGAGTGATTCACCGTAATCGAGTTCTCCGTTCATAGCCTGCCTCGTGATCTCGGCAACCTGATCGCCAACACCGGCAATGGCAGCGAGCTCGTCGATAGTCTCTGCATCTATAAGCGTGCTGTCCATATCAAAAACAACCATCTTCATCACGTCATCTCGTTCATATAAGTTACAGTCGCGTCCTGTAATCACAAAATTATCAGTACATCTACTTAAATGTTCATTATGATTTTGGGGGATTCACCCGGACCCACCAACCATGCCGGATATGCCAGACACAATCAGACATGCCTAACATCCGCACCCGAATTGCTTGCATGGGTGATTATGCTGCAACCGCCAACTGTCTCATCCAGAAACTCCTGTGCAAGGCATGCCACATGACCTGCGTCCCTCCTGCTATCGGTGATGCCATACACAACCGGTCCAAACGAACTCATTCCAGCGCCACACGTGTTTTCCTGCATGAGTTCAATCATCTGGCGGATCTCAGGTCTCTGAAGTGAGATTTCACGCCTCTTAAAACCGGTCCTCTGTATTCTGTTGATAGAATCCCCAAATAACTCGATGTCTTCCTCCACCACTGCCGGAAGCGTCTCCATAAGGATGATGTGCGAGAGCTCCTGCACCTCAGAGAGCGGGATCGGGCACTCCTGCTTGAAGATGTCCACCTCGTTGTCATCATGCGCGCCTCTTACATCAGGGATTGCAAGCACAACCTCCCAGCCGGGAAACGAGCGCTGAAAAAGAATCGGGGCTGGCGGAGACCTTGATGCTGCAGACGGCTTAAACACGCCCTTCTCACTGAAACGGTGCCCGCCATCAAGAATAAAGCCACCACGTTCAAACGATGCAACACCAACCCCCGAGGTCCCGCCACGTCCAACTTTAACCGCGATATCACGCACACTCAAACCCATATCATACAAGTAGTTCACAGCCATGCCCGCAGCAAGCGCGCACTGCGTCCCAGAGCCAAGCCCAACATGCGAGGGAGCACCATGCACGATATGGATCCGGATGCCGCCCACACCACCCCCACCAGAGTCCTGAAGAAGTGCTGCAACACTCTCACGCACCCGCCCAACATACACAGACCCACCAGCAGACTCGCTAGTGACCACAACCTCACCAGACGTGTCAGACCGATCTGCAACAATGCGAAAACCCGGCTCCTCAAGCGTCAGCCCAATTCCACCATCCACACGCCCAATCGACGCATTAAGATCAATCAACGCGATATGAAGACGCGAAGATGTTGTGATTTCGATCATAGTGGTGTCAGGACAAAGCTATCATACCGGTTGCGGCTTGCAGGATCATGAGAGCATCAAGCGAGGTGACACTGCCATCACCGCTGACATCCGCGGCTGCGAGCGTATCAGCATCGTACACGCGGCTGCCAGCTGCAATCTCAAGCGCAATCGCGGCGTCTGCGGGGGTGAGGATGCCGTCAGAGTTGAGGTCACCTTTCGGCGCCGCAGATATCGGGAATCGGTAGATATAGTGATCATCTCCGATTGCTTCCTGATACCCGGGTATCCTCTTGTTCGGATCAAACGAACAGTCATCGATATTATTTCGATTATCCCGCGGCGTAGTGAAGACTGCCCAGTCTGATTCACCGGTCAGGTACTTTGTCCCGCCTTTATCAACATTGAAGTAGCAGACCATCTTAATCTTGGAATGGTTCTTGATCGAACCGTACGTCTCCTTCACCCATTCCCCCTTCTCTGTGTTGTTGGATACCCCTTCCTCAACACAAACGTCATCTATTCCTGTGCTGCTCTCGTATCGTATGTCATCAAGGTAGATCGTGCAGCCGTCCGGGTTCTTTGATTCACTGGCCCCCAAGTAGAACCCGCAAACGACGTTACTCAGGTCCTTGCCGGTCAGATCGTCGATAACATATCTCTGCCAGATATTTGTCAGCGTAACAGTGCCTGCCGAAGCATCGATATCGCCTGCTGTAAATTCTACCCTCTCTCCGCCAGATTCACCTCTCGCCCATATGGTCAGATTGTCAGCGCCGGTTAGATTGTATCCACCTTCCTGCCAGCAGATACCAGCCCAGCCCAGCCCATGCGAACGTTCTGCCGAGTATGTTAGCTTGACAGAGGTGTTACCACACGCGATTCCGAGATGGGGGTCTGAGCGGTCATAATCACAAAACGTTATGTCACCCCAATCACCCAACCATCCTGACGAAATGTAGTGGTTGGTTGGCGAATCCTTGTTGGTGTAAACATTAAACTCCTTGACAGGCATACTATCCACGACACTGGACGATCCGATTTCAATTATCGCATACGGCTTTTTGGAGATGTTCTGGTGGTCATCGAACCGATCCAGCATCGGCTTGAAAATGCCGTCAAAAGCAGTCCAGTTGTCCCAATTCGCACACGGAACTGACTTTCCAACGTTGTAGCCGTCGATAGCCACCCAATCCACATACTCGTCTCCAGGGTAATATTCTTCTGCCCCGTACCCGCCAGCAGATGCATTAGGAACATCGACACTGTTGACGCACCAGACCCACTGGATGGCATCCGGAGCCGCCCCCTCGATCTCGAATATGTTATGCACCCGTTTCCACGCGTCTATATAGGATGCTGGCGATCTGTTACACCAGGGATATGCACCGGAATGCAGATTCATCTCATGAGCAAACCTGATGAAAACTTGCTTTCCCGTTCCGGTCACGTCATCCACAATCCAGTCTTCACACGTCCAGTTCATCAGGTCATCTGCATACCCCCTAAAATACTGATCAAGCGTTCCGTTGTTTATCACACCAAGGATATCACCATCACCACTTCCCCACGGCTCTATCGACAGGAGCGGCGTGTTTCCATTCTGCCACAGATTATCCAGCTGAGTCTTCGGGATTGGAGCTTGATCATCAGGCGAAAATCCCTGAAATACGATGACTATGCTGTGCTTCTTCCCGCTCCATTCCTCAAACGATCGCAGGTCTTCCATGTCTTGTTCTAACATGGCAGGGTTGTATGTGACGCCCAGCAGAGTGCCGTTGTCCGGGATCGATGTGGCGCTTGCCGGGTTCGCACACACGCAGGTTATGAGTGCTGCGGTGGCTGTGAGCGCTATGATCGCAAGCGTCCTTCCAGAACGGCGTGAGTTGGTCATAGCGTTACACCTCCAGCCGCCGCCTGCAGGATCATGAGCGCATCGAGCGAGGTGACGCGATCGTCGCTGCTGACATCGGCTGCCGGGTCATGTGCGCCGGTGGCTGCGATCTGGAGCGCGATTGCGGCGTCCGTGGGGGTGATTCGGTTGTCGTGGTTGAGGTCGCCGCGTACGCGGTTATCGGCAGAGAACGCATCGGTTGTCGCATACGCACCTGCAAGGTCGCCGTCGTACGGTCTGATTCTGAGGTACACGGTGGCGTTCGTGTGCGGTATGTCTTTGCCGCTTGCCCACACGAACGTATGATCCACGCCAGCAGGGGTGCTTGTCACATCAATCATGCCGTCGCCACCTTCGCCAATGCCCGCATCAAGCCATGCGATATTGTTGAGGCTGTACTG
>RXIK01000204.1 GCA_004211975.1 Methanosarcinales archaeon
AATCTGTGGCTAAAAACTTTTGTCAGCCACAGATTTCACAGATGGACACAGATTACAGGTTATTTACCAAAGAACTCGATCCATTCAAGAGATTTCATGCTATATTTGAGCTCATCCGACAGCACCACCTGCAAGGATATGACCCAAGCACCACATAATGTGACACCCCCGGCACGACCAAAACCTTAAGTAAGCATAAGGCGTAACATGATCCTGCCTTCGGGCGATTGTTCTATGGATTCATCCGTTCTCGGAAGGTTCAGTTGAACCCCGCGTGACATATTTATAATGTCACGCGTAACACTGAAAACTCGTACTATAAATACTTTATGTCCGGTCAGTCTACTATGTACTAGGTACTTGTTTATATGCCTAGATATCCGTAAAATAAAACTGATATGCCATAAATAGAAAATATCTGTCGACATTTCAACAGATATGAGCAACGTCGGTGAGGTGATCGAAATAGTTTTGCAGGCATAGTACATATATCGTAACACATGCCAAAATAACCCGCGACATCATTGTTGTCAACACAATCACCATCTCACCGCCCCCCGATCCGGAAATGTACGTACCGGGAGCAGCAAACCACGTGCCATTCAGACGGAACACCAAAAGATCACTCCAGTTATTCTCAATCAATCTTTAATCAGAACTGCTACCCACGATTTTCAGCAATCTCATCCACCTTACCCTCTATCCTCTCGATTTGCTGCTTCAGCAGTTCTATCTTTGCATCCATCTCTACAACCCATCTTTGATTCCGCAACCTTGCAATCGACGTATTGTTTGGCTATACTGATCACATAAACTATTATTGCGATCGGTACGGCGTAGAAGAGTATACTTGCAATGACAAAAAGAAGGTTCCCATTACTAATCCCAGCCGGATCAAGGAACAGTACTGTGATCAGTGATGCCGCTACGAACACCAGAATCCAGAAAGCATACTTCCTATTGACCTGCATCATCTTCTACGCCCCTCTTATTCACCCGAACTCGTACACCACGGTCACCTGCGCCGAAACTGTCACATCTCCTGGCTGAATCTGCGGACCTGCACCCATATTCATCTGAGCCGGGGTCGGAATCGCTTCAGGCATCGGCATCATCCCGCCGTAGCCAGTATCATAGTTTAGATGCATCCTGTACGGCGAAAACTGCGATCCTGTGGTCGAGATCTCCAGAGGTCCGACGATTATGACGCCCATCGCATCCGCAACAGACGCCGCATCCGCCGATGCCCTGCGAGCAGCATCTGCGATAGCATCGTCCCTGAGCTCAGACTGCCGGTCATCGCTCACCGTGAATGACACGTCATCAATCTCGTTTGCTCCTGCAAAAAGAGCGGCATCAATCACATCTCCGACCTTCTCGATATCCCTGACAGTCACAACCAGTGAGTTTCGCACCTGAAAGCCGATCAGGCTCTCTTCATCATCCCGCCAGTTATATTGGGGTCGTACTCGATAACCTGATGTCACGGCGTCGTCCTCCAGTATCCCGATTTCGTATAGGGCTGCGAGCACTGCGTCCATCTTCTCTGCATTCTCATCCGATGCGTTTGTCACATCCTCTGCCTGCGTAACCACAGAAAGCCTGAGCACAGCCTCATCAGGGGTTGTGTCAACGGTTCCATGCCCGGATACTGTGATCACCTTCTTCTGCTGAATCGTTGGAGCATCCGAGCTCTCGCCCCAGAGTCCTGCCGATGCAAGCCCGGCAGAGACCACAAGGCATGCGATCAGGAATATGGTTATCCATCGTGTTCTGTTCTTCATGTTTGTATTCTCCTTTTGTTGTTTGTGGAACTGTGCATCTGTGCAGTTCCTGTTAAGCGTGTGATGGTACATCTATTAAGATTTATCTAAACTACGAACCGATTCGCGGTCATCTTCGGATTTCAAACTCTCTTCCTGCGAGATTCCCGGAGCGCAAGAAGCGTCACCACAAAGATGTATCCGGAGAATGGTGTGCCCCGATCATCGTTGGGTAGCCTCTATGTGATCGCAACAGGGGCATCCAGGACATATATAATATTCACCTAACGCAGGTACCGTCACATTCCTTGCAGCAAGTTCTGCCGGATTCATCTCGTCCACAATCGTTTGAGTTCCTTTATGACTATCTGATCATTTTCTTTGGGAATATCCAGGATGCTTTCGATGTTGTTGTCTCTTTTCTGTTCTGGGGCTTTGGGACGAAATTCACGTACACGCCCTACGCCAGTGCGGCACCACATCACCCATGACCTCTAGATACCCCACTCTTCGGATATTGTGCCCCACGAGCTTCAGCCGCGTTTCAGTTTTCTTCCGCGAGTCAAGTCTCTTCTTCAGCGGCGCGCCAAACCGACATTTCACCATTGAGTTAACCGTTTCCGAGATCGAACGCATACGATGATTTTTCTAACCACGCCTGAAGATCTTCCCAGAGTAAATATTGCATATTATACCACCCGAGAGCCCCAATAC
>RXIK01000008.1 GCA_004211975.1 Methanosarcinales archaeon
CTGCCAGTGATCGTAACATTCTCGATGTTCACATCTGAAGATTCAGCACGGAGTCCATGTGTGCCAGAATCACGAACAGTAAAGTTTGCGATGGTTGATCCACTCCGAACACCCCTAAGGTAAACACCGCGTCTTCCACTATTTGTAACCGGGTTGTTCTCAATATCCATCACTCCGCCCGTGCCCTGAATATAGACGTATATCCCGTCACTGGAAGCTCCGGCATTGTTATCGATTTTGTTGTTTCTGACAGTGGCACTCCTCCCTTCAACAAGGCAGATCGCCAGCCCATGACCAACATTATTGGTGATAGTGTTATCCTCCACAACAGCATCACCAGTGGCATATCCACTGCAGGTCATACCGCCCTGATTACTATCGATCGTACAGTCTCTAAGTGTGAAACTCTTGCCGTAATAGAAGTAAATGCCATAATCACCGTTGCCTGTGATCGTGACATTCTCAAGTTCCAAGTCAGAATGATCGGCACGGAGTCCGTATCCACTGGCGTTTGTGATCGTGAATCCATTTATCGCAGCATCCGCAGAACTTACCTGTATGCAGTTGCCGCTTCCGTCGCCATTGATCACTGCACCGCTTTCGCTTTGTCCTACTAGCGTTATTGATGTGGAGATTGTCACGTGTTCCTTGTACACCCCGTTGTACACGTAAACCGTATCTCTTGCACTTGCATTATTCACTGCATCCTGTATCTTCGTGAAATCGACCCCATTGCCACCGTCATCGTCCACATACCATGTTGTCGCAGCCGCACCCATGCCAGCACTTGTCACGAGCACGGTGGCGGCTGTGATCGCTGTGAGCGCTATGATCGCAAGCGTACGCACGTGTACACATACCTTCATTCGCAAAATAGCATTATATTCACCGTTTTTGTTACATTTATTCATAATGATCGCATCCAAGACGTCATTCATCCAACCAACTCGCGCATATAAAAAGTTAACTGACCACCCCCACACTCATACCAAACCAACTGCGCCCCACCAGCCACCACCCAGACACACTGCTCGATTATCCGGAGCCCTTCCGGCGTCAGCACAGGCTCGGGTTGAAAAGCTCAAGTAGTTGATAGTAAAGCATAATGATTGTGAATCAACAATTTACAGGCGGTTCGTAAACCGTGATCGTTAACTGAGATACCTCAACAGCAGGCATGAAAGCGAGAAACCGGAATTCATAATAATCTATGGGCGGCGCAGGATTGGCAAAACCCGCCTGATCACAGAATTTCTCCACGGAAAGGCAGGGATCTACTTTCTGCCCGCGGAATACAGCGAATCCGAGAATATCATGATGTTGCAGCGGCAGATGGGGGATCTCCTTGGAGAGGATTCATTCATGAAACTGAAAATCGGTGGGTTCGAAGAATTGTTCGATGAGTTTTTCAGGTGGTATCGCGGCGAAGAGCGAGTCGTGTTCGCAATCGATGAATTTCCATACCTCATAAAGCTAAACCGGGCATACCGTCGTTTTTCCAGAGAATATGGGATCTGAACCTGAGCAAGCGAAATGTAATGCTCATACTGAGCGGTTCCAGTATCGGGATGATGGAAACAGAGGTTCTTGGATACAAATCCCCATTGTATGGCAGAAGAAGCGGGCAGTGGAGACTTGATAAATTAAATTTTGAGCATCTGGCAGATTTTTTCCCGAAATACACAACCAACGAGCTTATTCAAGTCTATGGGTGCATGGACAACATCCCGGAGTACATCCTGAAGTTTTCACCCGATCTTGACTTCTGGGAGAATCTCCGCACGAATTTCCTGTCGAAAGGCAGTTTCCTATATGAGGAGGCTGACATTCTACTCCGAGGAGCGTTTAGAGAGCCGCGAAATTACATGTTCATCCTCAAAACTATCGCAGAAGGAAGCAGAAAACTTTCCGAGATCGCAAACGCCACCGGTATCGATAAAGGCGCGCTGTCACGCTACCTCCATAATCTCAGGCGTGTCGGGATCGTTGACTCCGAACTTCCTGCCACCGTCGCGGGCAAGTCCAAGCGATCATTATACAAGATAAAAGATAATTATTTCAAGTTCTATTTCAGGTTTGTGCTCCCTAATAAGAACAACATCGAGGCTGAAATCGATATCACACCAAAAATAGAGAAGGAATACGATCAATATCTTGGATTCGTCTTCGAAGAATTGATACGTGACCTTATCAGACGGAGAAGGCTCAACATTGGATTCTCACCGGACGATTGCGGAGCATGGTGGTATCGTGGCGATGAGATCGATATCATTGCCACCAGAGCTGATACGGATGGCTCTATGCAGTTGTTCGCAGGCGAGGTGAAATGGAGTAACCTCTCGCGGCACGATGTAACAAGGATACTGGACAAACTACATCGCAAATCCGACCTGGTCAAGTGGCACAACGATACAAGGCACGAATATTACGGGATAATCGCAAAACGGATCGAGGACCAGGAGGCGCTGCGAAGTGGTGGTGTGTATGCGTTTGATCTGGAGGATATTCTTAGCCGCCCTACCAGCCACTACCCCGGCACACCTCTTGATCATCCCAAGCCCTTCCGGCGTCAGCACTGACTCTGGATGGAACTCGCACGCCTTCAATCTGCTGCCGCTGTTTGTGTCTGATTCCCATGACAATGCCGTCGGGACTGTGTGCCACAAATAGAATATCAGGCGACACGTGATCCACGGCAAGTGAATGGTACCTGCCGCCAGTAAACGGATTCGGAAGCCTTTCGTAGATCTCGATCTTGTCGTGATGGATCTCAGATGCCTTACCGTGAACCGGGGTAATTGACGCATGGCTGACTGTGCCGATGAAAGCGACATTGATTGTTATGGCAGTAGTCTTTATGGTTGGGCAAGTATAACGACCACACGGCACACATTTATATACTAAAAAATACCTTTTTTGTATGATGCAGAAGGATGGCAGTGTTTACAGGACACTCCGGATGAGTACCCGGGAAAAGGAGGAGATTCGGAATCTTGTAAAAAGTCTGGCATCGGAGGGACGCATCGGAATCGATGAGCATGTATATCGAGACAACAGGGCTTACGATCGATGGGGCATAAATCCGTTTCAGTTATTTGATTTTTTGAAGCGGATTCTGATAAATCCTGAGATAAAAAGAAAAGAGGTGCATAACACCAATTATTTTCCAACAAGATACCTGTGCGAGTCGGAATTGAATGATTTCACGTATCCGTGCATTACAGGTATCAATGAATCTGATCAGGGGTTTGTCATTGTGACAACCCTACTCAATCGAAGGGAAAACGCAAAAGTAAACAGAGGCAAAACATGAAGACGAATGACGAGTTTGAGGATATTTACGAGGATGTTGTAATTGAGAACTATGGTATTCCCGTGGTCATTACGGACGTTCTTGTCAGAAAGCATATAGGTACGGGCAGAAAGCTCTACATCAACCACCCGGACTCTATACACCGGATCGAAAGAGGGTTGAAAGCCGCGCTCGGCGTTGTACCACGTGGAAACATATCATATCGAAGAAGATTAAGCGAGAGTGGAGATACGCTTCTCTTGCGGCTGCCAAAAGGTCTTCGAGAATCTTATCATATTGAGAAGGGGGCAACCGCTCTGATAACGCCCATCGGAGCTAAAAAAGCGGTCATTGAGTTTGAGTAGGTCCGGATTGGTTGCACTTCTCCCGATCGATCATCGTAACCATCTCAACCCACCGCTCGATTATCCCGAGTCCTTCGGGCGTCAGCACTGATTCGGGGTGGAATTGCACACCTTCGATCTGCCGTTGTTTGTGTCTGATTCCCATGACAATGTTGTCGGGACTGTGTGCCACAACCTCGAGATCAGGTGACATCACGTCTATAGCAAGCGAATGGTATCTGCCGCCAGTGAATGGGTTTGGAATGCCATCGTATATCCCGATCCCGTCATGTGAGATCTTGGATGCCTTCCCGTGAACCGGACCAACAGGTGCGTGGCTGATCGTGCCTCCAAACGCGACGTTGATTGCCTGGCATCCCAGGCAGACGCCAAGCAGTGGAACCTCGCACGTGCGGATGATCTCTATGCATGAGCCGATATCCCGGGGGTTGTTCGGGTTTCCAGGACCGGGTGAGATTATAATACCGTCCGGGTTGATTTTCTTGATTTCGTTAAGTGTTATTGTGTTTGGGACGACGATTGTGTCTGGCTCGAAGATTGAGACGTATTCGACAAGGTTCCAGACGAATGAGTCCTTGTTGTTCACGAACAGTATCTTCATTTGATCACCTTTATCATCGCAGCCATTTTGCGCTCGGTCTCCAGGTATTCGTATGTGGGATCTGAGTCAGCAACGATTCCGGCTCCTGCCTGGATGAACATTTGATTTCCGGCAAGCACGATTGTTCTGATCACGATTGCGAAGTCTGCGTCCCCGTTCCACGTGTAATATCCGACGCCGCCGCCGTAGATCCCGCGGGCGTCTTTTTCGAGTGTGTCGATGAGCTCCATTGCACGGATCTTCGGCGCACCGGAGAGTGTGCCTGCGGGAAAGATCGCTCGCGTCGCATCGAAGGCATCTGAGTCTTCCTGCAGTGTTCCGGTTACTGTGCTTTCGATGTGCTGGAGATGCGAGTATTTTCGAACGGTCATATAATCCTCAACCTGGACTGATCCTGGTTTTGATACCATTCGCACGTCGTTTCTGCCGAGATCAACGAGCATCACGTGCTCTGCCTGCTCTTTTTCATCGGATAGCAGCTTTTCAGCGAGTTTTGCGTCTTCAGCATCGTTCTTGCCACGTGGGCATGTGCCAGCGATTGGGTTGGTGATCAGTTTCCGGTTGTGCACCGTGAAGAGTGTTTCAGGGCTTGCACCCACGATTCCGACATCGTCGAACTCAAAGAGATACATATATGGGCTTGGATTCACATCCCTGAGTTTTCTGTACAGTTCCACAGAATCGTGCGTGTTCTTTGCCTCGTATCGTCTGGAGAGCACGACCTGGAATATGTCACCATCGATGATGTGTTGCTTTGCTTTTCTCACCATTGTCTCGTACATGTCCTGATCCGTGTTTGCAGTCATTTCACTGCTTTTATCTGATTCATGGTGATTGTTACTAACTGCAACCTCACTTTGCACCTCTTCGATGATCGACAGGAGATTTGCCGCATCGGATTCTGCCTGCCGGTATGTTTTCGTGAGATTTTCACTGGATATGTCATCTATGAATGGCGTTAGCATGATGTAGATTTCTCCGGTCAGGTGATCGAAGACAAACGTACGCGATGTAATCAGGAACTGGGCGTCTGGCGTTGTTGCACTTTTTTGTCGTTTTATGTCCAGCCAGCAGTCGTACACGATGTCGTATCCATAGTATCCGATCGCACCACCGAGAAACACCTGCTGGTCAAACGTCTTGCTGTGCAGAACCTTGGTGGCAGGGATGATCGGCTTTAATGCATCTAAAACGTCGTGTTCCGGGCGTATCTCGCCGTAATCATTGCCATGGTCATCATCGCTGCCATTGCCCCCACCAGCACCACCAGCACCAGCAGCACCATCGCAGACCTTCGCGAGGCTGGATATGATGTGGCGGGTGAGCGGGGTCTCTGATCGGCATTCAAACGAGATTCTGCGGTCTCGCACTGTGATAATCGCGTCCGGGTCGGATCCCACAAATGAAAAGCGTGCGTGATGCTTTTCTTTCTCGACTGACTCAAGTAGATATGAGTATTTCGGGTTATTCGACTTGAGAGCTGCGTATAGGTCGAGTGGAGTACATTTTGCGTCGGTCTTTGCGGTTAGTTGCACGATCGCTGGTAGTTTCAGGGAACTGAGAGCGTCTCTGCATTCAGGTTCGGAGGGAAATAGTTTGATCATGTCTGTTACCGTATATTCACTGTATATTCGCTGTATAGCTTTGTACAATAATGATCATGTTCGTACATTATACTTAAAGTTTGCTCTGCACCGGGACTACCACATCATCCGGGGTTATGAGTGATTCCATGAACCGGTTCAAGCGGGTTGCAGGTAAAATCTGTGTAATCCGTGTTCATCTGTGGCTAAAATCTTTTTATCAGCCACACATTTCACATATGGACACAGATTAAATGTTGTTTCCACAAGAGCGAGATTCGTTCAGGAGATTTTATAATGTGTTTGGGTTTATCCGACCGCACCACCGATGCGGACATGACCCAACCACCATATAATGTGACGCCCTGCACCGCCGCAAAATATTAGTAGAGCTACAGCGATCCAATCAATCATGGTAGCTGATTACGCAAAGGTTAGTGTAGCTAAGATCATGACAAAGGATGTTGTGACCGTTACTGAGGATGCCGCCATCGATGACATCCTGGAGTTGTTCGGAAAATACCATTATCACAGCTATCCTGTCGTCACAGATGCCGGTGAACTTGTGGGAATCATTAGTGAGGATCTTGTTCTGGCAGTCCTGCTCTTTCACCGGATTCCTGCCTCCGGACATACGCACCTGTCAGTTATGCGATCGCTTGGCGACGACGCACGGGGAATCATGATGTCCCACCCGGTAACTGTCTCTCCGGATACGTGCCTATCCGAAACCGCGGATCTAATGTTAAAACACCATGTCCACCGCGTCTTTGTGGTTGATGATGGAAAACTGGTTGGGATTCTCTCAAAACGAGATATAGTAAACGAAATCTGCAAAAAAAGAGACTAACAATAATGCACATACTTCTCCAGCTTCTCCTGATCCTGTTTCTAGCAAAGATATTCGGAGAAGTTGTTGAGCGGGCGGGTTTTCCAGGTGTTCTTGGCGAGATTGTGGCAGGCATGTTCATGGGAATCTTCCTGATTAGCCCTCCTGGCAATGCGTTACGCTTCATGAGCGAACTGGGCGCTATCTTTTTACTGTTCACCGCCGGATATAAGGAGATTAATCTGCGGGAACTGAAAAGCGCATCAAAAGTGGCGTTTGTCCCGACCATATCCCAGGTACTGGTCGCATTCGGTTCTGGGTTTCTGCTCGGCTCGATATTCGAGTTTCAGTTCATGACGTGCCTCTTCATAGGGGTCGCATTCAGCATAACCAGCATCGGTGTATCTGTGAGGACTTTGATCGATCTTGATTATCTCGGAACACCGGTCGGTTCAACGATGCTTGCATCTGCCATTCTCGATGACCTGATCGGGATATTCATGCTCTCAGTGGTAGTCTCGATAGCTACGGATCAGCAGATGCCCTCAGGCATGCAACTACTAACAATCGGGGTGAGAATGCTTTGTTTCATAGCCATCATGATCATCCTTGGATGGAAAGTCTTCCCTGCGCTTTTTCAGTATGTTCACCGGATGCACGTTCAGGAATCGATCTTTGCGTTTGTTATCATAATCGCCCTGTTCTCCGCATACCTTGCCGAGGCATTCGGTCTGCACGCAGTGATAGGGGCGTTCATGGGCGGGGCAGCCCTCTCAGGTGTGCCGCTCGCAAAGATCGAGGATGTGCAGAGCAAGGTTTCCGGCATCTCCTACGGGATATTCGTGCCCATCTTCTTTGCACTCATCGGACTATCTGTCGATTTTGGTGCGATTGCGGGCGCCGGGCTGTTTACGTTCCTTGTGGTTGTGATGGCACTCGCAGGAAAGCTGATCGGAGGATTTATTGGGGCGAAAGTGGTTGGTTTTGATTCTCGTGACAGCCTGATCTTTGGTGTTGGGGTGATGCCGAGAGCAGGCATTGAACTTGTGGTTATATCAGTCGGGAGAAGCATGGGCATAATTGATGATCAGGTCTTCTCTGCAATTGTTCTGATGATCGCGGTCTCTGTTATTGTAACTCCCGTGCTCCTGAAATTTTCAACCCGGATTTCAGGAAAACACGTTTAACCTGACCTGCTGCACCCCCATTGGTCTATGAACCTTGCTTACGCGGGATTTACGAAATACACTTCGCAGAACACCACCACACCCGCCCCCGGTCTCTATACGATTCATTATCTCGCAGGAGTATTGTGGATCGCATGTTTCTCTTCCTTAGAATCTGTTGGTTCCACTAATGACATTTGTGTTATTTTCATGAGTGGGGATCTGTGCCGTTGTTTGCGTGCAGCATCCATATTCGGTTGGTTAATATGGGGGGTATTGTTCATGTCAGGGCAGGATGTTCATAATTATGATTATAGTGAGAAGATAGTGGTACTCCAATCACAAGCACCTATATAAGGATGTAACCTCATAATGATTATTACCACCTAT
>RXIK01000009.1 GCA_004211975.1 Methanosarcinales archaeon
TCCTTAATTGCAATCGGAACGCCGGAGAGCATGCCGTCTGACTTTAAGTCTCCGGAATCGATCAAGCGGGCACGCATGAGCGCCTGATCTTCTGCTACTGTTATGAACGTGTTAAACTTACTCTTGCGGATTTGTTCGAGGTGATCGGCAACCACTTCTTCGGCAGAGGATTCTCCGACACGCCGCAGTACATCAGCAATACTCATCATGATTCACATACTTATGCTCGTATTAAGTTATATGTTATCACCGGTATCGGGGGTGTCACATTATGTGGTGCTTGGTTTATATCATTGCAGGTGGTGCGGTCGGATGAGCTTAAATATAGCATGAAATCTCTTGAATGGATCGAGTTCTTTGGTAAATAACCTGTGATCTGTGTCCATCTGTGAAATCTGTGGCTGAAAAAAGTTTTTAGCCACAGATTAACACGGATTACACAGATTTCTCCTACAACTCACTTGAACAGATTCATGGAACCTCATGTAACTCCGGATGGCGTGACAGTCCACCGGTATCGCAAAGACGATTTGGCAACATCGGCGGTCAAGCGTGATCGCCCCCTCGTTTCCGCGGGTCACGGCGACATCGGCGGAATCAGAAGCCCCCGCGTCTCGGGAAGCCCGAGCATCAGGTTCATGTTCTGGATCGCCTGCCCTGCTGCGCCTTTCACGAGATTGTCAATTGCAGATACCACGACCACACGATTCTCCCCGCACACAAGCCCGATGTCGCAGAAGTTTGAGCCACGCACGTCCGCGAGATTCGGGAGACCGTCTCCTGCCTCTCGCACCCTGACAAACGGTTTATCCCCGTAGAACTCTTTGTACAGGTTCAGAATTGCATTAGGCTCACACCCTTCACGCAGAATCAGGTGCGCAGTCGTCAGAATCCCGCGAATTACCGGCACAACATGTGGCGTGAAGAACACGTTGGTGTGATTCAATGCGTCTTCCAGCAGCCCCAGTTCCTGAACAATCTCTGGCAGATGTCTGTGCGTGGTGACATTGTAAGCACGGACGTTTTCCGCAAGATTCGGGTAGTGTGACATCTCAGATGGATCTACCCCCGCTCCGGAGATTCCTGATTTCGAATCAAAGATTGCGTACTTGATCATTCCTGCTTTTGCGAGCGGTGCTGCCGAGAGTATTGCGCCTGTGGGATAGCACCCCGGATTTGCGACAAGGCTTGCGCCGGCTGATTCCGGATGCAACTCAGGAAGACCGAAGACCGCACCACCATCTCGCGGGTCGGTGTGCGCACGTCCGTATGTCGCCTCAAATACCTGCACAGGCAGCCGGTAATCAGCGCTCAGGTCAACCACGCGCACGCCACCCTCAAGGAGCGCAGGAACAATGTCCATCGCCGCGCTGTGCGGAACTGCCGTGAAAACAAGATCGCACACATCAGCGATCTCTGACGGCGACGGGTTCTCGAAAGACAGATCGATCAGTCCTGCAAGGTGCTTATGAGTGTCCGTGACCGGAGTTCCTGCAAGCCTTCTTGACGTCACGATCCGAACACGGGCTTCCGGGTGCTGCAGGAGCAGCCTCATCAGTTCGCAACCCGTGTATCCCGAGCCACCTACAATTCCAATATCAAGCATGGTCATTCTTGTGGCTCTGACTTGTCAAAAAGATTGTTGAAGACCGGGTTTAGGTGGTTAGATGAAAACTGTTCTACGGAGCGATTGCACCGGGACGCCCGGGATCCTCAACTCCCACCTCCGCAAATGCTCTTGCACGCCTGAGACACGACTCACACACCCCACACGGAGCATCTCCGGACCTGTAGCATGACCAGGATAGCTCAAGCGGCGCACCATTCAGTACGCCAAGACGCACAATATCCACCTTATTCATGTCAATAAGCGGCGCATTTATCTTTAGACTGCTGATTGTGCCGTATTCGAGCACGCGATCGAACCGTTCAACAAACTCGCGAGTGTTATCCGGAAACGTTCTTGCTTCCTCAAAATCAAGACCAACCGTGATAAGATCGTGATCATAGTTCTCTGCGTAGCCTGCTGCGATAGCCATGAAGATCAGGTTTCTTGCAGGCACCCACACACCGCGGGCAGTCTCCACCGCTTTTTCACTGTCCAGTTCATGCGCCTCGATCTGCGGCAGTTCTGACGTGCCGACAAGCGCACCCCCAAAACGCGCAATCCACGGCAGTTCGATCACCTCATGCAGCACATCAAACTTGCTGCAGATCATGGTTGCGCATTGGATCTCCTTTGCTGCTGCCTGCTGACCGTAATCGAAGGTCAGGCAGAGAACCTCTTTACACCGGTCATACGCATGCTTGAAAGCGACGGTTGAGTCAAGTCCTGCTGAGAGAAGGATTACTGAGTTCATGAGGGATATCTGTTACTATCAGAGGGGGATCTCCTCTAAAACGTCTTTTTCAACAGCCCCAAGGGTCTTTTCAAGACTGTCCGTATCCACATCTTTAAAATAATCTTCGAGTTTTCTATTGATCTCAATGTCTTCTCCTAATACTTTTCGTGAGTTTGCAACTATTGTTAAAACCTCAGATAAGAATTCTATACTTTCTTTATCAGGTGCGATTTCCCATAGATCATTTTCAAGACTTTTTTCAGTTATAACACCTATCTCTGATAGATAATTTCTTACTTTACCAACTGATATAGGATCAAATTCATTTAATAAATCATCTTCTTCAATTCTTTGTTCACTTCTAAGCTTTTCTAACATTTCAGCAGCTTCGGGAACACTTCTACATAATGTTAACATTGTTTCAGCATTATTTAGTTGATGGTAATTAAATGGTATTTTGGTCTCAATCGGTCGACTTAATGCATCTTCAAATTCCGCTGTGTGCGACCTTTGAGCCAAACCAATGCTGTCCACTCGTCTTATTAATCTATTAACCATCCGCGTGTTCCTATTCAACATTCTATTTAGCTCACTTTGAGATGCGAAACCGCCGAGTTGTCCTAATAGTTCCATCAATTCTTTCAACCCTTTACGTACATGTTCACCGGTTTCTAAAACAGTTGCCCAAATATCATAGGAGCTCTTCTTATCTAACAAGTACGCCTTGGCTAATGTAAAATCTCTCCCTCTTATTGCTCTGTTTCGGATAACATCGATATCAGCTAATGCTTCATAATCTCGTCCAAAATATTGAGAATTTCTTGCATCAGTCGTAAGACTCGATGTTAGCTCTGGGAAGTATTGTACTTTTCCCAATATGTCAAACTGATTGATTTGTTGATTAAATAGAACTTCATTATTCACGAATTCCTTTAGAACAAAGAGTTTACTGCTAATCGGATATGGCATCACTTCAATGACCGATTTATTAGAGCCGTCCAGTTCTAATAATTCATTACTTTTAAGTCTTGGTATGGTGCTATCGCGGACATTTTTTACAACATTTGGTCTTTTTGTGGTTTTTGTAGATGCATATACTCGTTCAATGATCGTATCCACATCAGTGGTAGCATGTGCAGTGTCTAAAAACAACCATCCTCTTGCGATCATGACGCTGGAGCTGAACTGCCCTGCACTCAATCTGGTTCTGTTTGTTTGTCCTTTGAAGTAATTCTCTCGGAGCCCTCTTAAGATTAAATCCACAGACCGTATAATTCTATTTAATGGTTCGTCATCTATTGACTCAAAGTCGGAAGGATTTCTGTTTTTAATTAGAGGGTGTTTTACATACGGTTGTACAATCCCGGGCAGTTCATTTTTACTCATTGTTTCCACTCACTTGTTTTATCATATTCACTTTGCATTTCTTTGTAAAATCATCAGTAAGTAAAAGATGATCACTACTCTCATCAATTATAATGTTCTTGCTATATTTTAATTTTTGTCTCCAATTCTCAGACCGATACACACGATCCAGATCGGGAGCAAAATCGTATACATTAGCTAGTATCCTGGCAAATAGTTCCTGCTCATTTTTGTTGGTAGTAAGTAAAACAGTATCCTGCAAAGAAGAATATAAATTTCTCATTAGTTTGAGTAAGATGGCATATGGGTGTATGTAACCATTTTTCGGTTCATTATCTATTTCAAAGCGTATCGCCGATGCCAAACCTCTTAACATAATTAAATCGCTTAATAGATCCTTATTAACAGAATCCACTCTAAACAATGGCTCAAACAACCTTACAAAATTCGTACCTGCTGATTCCCTTATTCGATTAATTTTTATTAGGTTGTGGGCATCACATGTAACTAAAATACGGCGGATACTGTCCAACGGAATGTCATTTCCAACGCGCTGATGAATTTCAGTGTCAGTCAATCCTTCTTTTAAATTAGTTATTACTTCCCAATTATTATTTTCCAATAAAATAGAAAATAATGCGAAGGCATCAGTAATAAGCGCATCATAAGTTTCTGCTAAAAGTGATGCTGATACATGCTTGTTAGTAGCTTCTAATAACTCGGTCTCGAGTGCAGGAACCCCCCCAATCCAACGATATAGTGATTGCCGCCCCTTTTTTTCATTTGTTAAAACAACCAATCCTTCTTTTCTTAGCATCGTTAAGCATCTGCTAACAGTGGATCGGGCTAAGGATGTAGTATCGACAATTTCATTTATAGTTGCTGACGTGTTTTTCTGTTGGAGAATTTCGGCAACCTTTTCGTAATTGGATGTTCCGCTCTCAACAATTTTAGCCATCTGAGCTGTTTTCGGCGTTTTTTCCATAATCCCTCCAAGCAGTAAGACCGTGTATCACATACCCCATATAACACATAAACCTAACTCAAATATATGTCCGGTATGTAAGTATCTTCCGGTAACCAGAGCTTTTTGCACCTACACCAACATACCGCTCATCGTTCATGACTTCATGTATTCTCGCACTATCTCAGCAGTTCCCTCGGATTTAAACGCCCTCATAAATGTGCTCGCCTCTTCGTACGCCTGATTCTCGATTGCTGATACGGTTGCATCGTCAAGAGAATACAGCTCTTTAAAGAACTCTTTTATCGCGAACTTGCTGCTCTTGCCGAATACTTCAAGATCGCTCTTCCCTTCTGCCGAGTGCATCCTGATCGTCCAGTCCCATATCTTCTGGTACAGATCCGGTTGTTCTTCTTTCAAGACGTCCCAGACAAGATTCATCCAGAAGGTGCCGACGTTTCCTTTGATGATGTCGCCGTGTGGGAACTGCTCTGCAATCATGTGTCGTGGTGTTCCTGTGATGCCGTGCTGCGCGATCCGGACATTCAGATTGTTTTCCCGTAGTGCTTTTGCAACCGCTTTTGTTCGCGGGATGTCGATTGTAACCTGCTCGATTGGGTTACCCTGCTCGTCGAAGATGTTGCCGTGGGTGCTGCCGTTTGCGATCGCGAGCACCTGTGGGCGTACACCTGCTGAATTGAGTGATGTGATGAATGCCACAGCCTCATCCGGTGTTGTTAGCACCATGCCTGAGCCATCGGTCCGCCCGATCTCGCCGACTTCAGCCTCAAGCCCGAACCCGCGACCGCACGTCTCGGATTCTATGAACCGTGCAAGCTCAATTGTCGCATCGATGTTCGGTGCAAGCTCCTCCGCGGGGGTTTTGCCGTCGAAATTGAAGAGATGTGACGCGTCGATCGCAAAACTGGTGAAACCAGCTTTGATCTGTGCTGCGATCAATTCCTTAACTGAATTAAGTTCTTCGACCGTGCCCTTCTTAACACCGATGTGATCGGCATGTAGCGCCCAGATGTCAAGCCCTACCTCGCATGCAACCGCGCACGTTCGCATTGAGAGTTCTGCCGGGGTAAGTCCTGTGTACCCACCTTCCTGATTGCACTCTGATTTCGCAAGTTCGATCATGACTGCGGAATCAAGATCTTTTGCGGCACGGAAGATGCCTTTCGTGATTCCAGGGACGATTCTGGTGTTGCACGCCATGATGATGCAGCTTTTATCTTTTACAGCGTTGAATATAACCGATCCGGGTATTGGATTGCACTCCATAAAAATTCACCTCGTCCTAATTTATGTGGTTACCTGAAATTAAGTGTTTTGGAAAATGAAAGATGCGGGGGATGGGATTCGAACCCACGAACTCCTACGAGACTAGGCCCTCAACCTAGCGCCTTTGACCTGGCTGGGCAACCCCCGCATGGGGTATGAGCACATCGGTTCTTGGAACCGTTCGTTAATAAATCTATGTGCTTGTGGCGATGGGGGTTTGGTGTTTTTTGGTGGTGCACGACAGCGTGCTGCAATCAGGATTTTCAACCACACCCTATAGCTGATCCTAACTCCACACCACAATCTGGCACCACAACGTTGATATGTAACACTTTCAATATCAACAAAGAGAGGCATTTATTTGACTGGCTTTGACATACACATTGGTTACGCGCACATGAGAAATCCGATTGCGCTTGCGGCGATGGCTGGCATCACTGACTCAGGTTTTGTCAGGAAAGTTGCTATGGGTGCAGGGCTTGCGATACTTGGCGGGTACAATCTGGATGATGCAACAAACGACGCTGCAACCCGGATCAAGGAGCGGGGGCGTGCCGAGTTTGTAACGCCCGAACCAATCAAGCATCTGAAAGGCGAGCTTGAACAACTAACGAAAATGGAAGATCCGCCCGCGATCGCGCTAAACGTCCGCAGCACAGAGCTGAACCCATTGCTTGAGGCAGCACTCCTCGCAAAAGAGTATGGTGCGATCATTGAGATCGACGCGCACTGCCGACAGCTCGAGATGACTGACATTGGCGTGGGAGAATCTCTTCTTCGTGACACGGATAGATTAACATCAATGATATCCCGCGTCAAAAAGACCGGAGTTGCTCTGTGCGTGAAAACCAGGTCCGGTGTTGTTGACGATGAAGAGCTTGCAGTGACGATCGAACGGGCAGGCGCTGATGCAATTCATATTGATGCCATGAAACCGGGTGCGGGCGCAGATCACCGTGCAATCCGTGCGACAAGGAACGCAACTGATCTGGTGGTCATCGGCAATAATTCGGTTGTGGATTTTGCGAGCGCGAAAGCGATGTTTGGACATGGTGCGGACATGGTTTCGCTTGCAAGAGCCACACTGGAGAATCCTGATGTGATAAACACCGTGGTTACGCAAACAACCATGTTTCAGGAGCGAACCGGCTGGTATAATGCACCAAAGCACATCTGCAGCGGCGGGGATGATCGGGCGCTCGCTTTCTGCTGCTTACCAGTTAAACCGTGCGCGATTCATGGGGTGCTTAAAAGATATGGGATGACACCACAGGAGTTCGCGGACTTAAAGGTAGAACTTTCACGCGGCACGCCGCTTGAACTTGGGGACCACACCTGCTTTGGCACGCTGATCTGGTGCTGTAAACTCACGAAGCCGTGTTTCCTGCGAAACGCCGTGTTCGAGCAGATCGGTCTGTCCGGGGTTGAGTATATGAAGCTTAAGAAACAGCTTTCAGAGGGAATCCTTGAGCGTATCCGCGGAAAAACACGGGATCACTGATTAATCGTCAGCAGTATCGATCTCCTCAATGTCAATGCTGCGGATGATCATTACCGGTATGCTTGATGTGTGGGCAACCGTGCTTGCGACGCTTCCAAGAAGGATCCGGTCAAGCCCGGTCTTGCCAAGAGTTCCCATCACGATCAGGTCCATCTCGTTCTCGCTTGCATAATCAACGACCTCGTGTGCCGGATGTCCATCCAGGACTACGCCCTCAAACGGTACTGAAGACTGCTCACATTTATCTTCAACGTACTTCAGTGCCTCGCCACCTTCGGCGCGTAGCAGTTCATACATGCTTGTCCATGCAGCATCCATTGGCATGGATGCAAATGCGCTCGTGTCGAGCACGTACACGGCGCAAACGTCTGCGTTAGCGACGCGGGCAAGTTCGATGCCGTATCTAATCGCTCTTTTAGTGTTAGCTGATCCATCTGTTGCAACCAGAATTTTATTGTACAATTCCTGCGCCATAAAACCACCTCGTGCATTTATCTACTGCTGTTTAGATAAGGTTTGTGTTGGGGTGCCGGGGATTTGTATTATTCTAAGGTTCTCTGGAGCCGTGCAACTCTACCGACCGCCGACCGACATAAATAAACGTAAATACAATGTAACTGCTCAGGTATGGTGATTAGTCGCCCGATTGCGATTCGGTACTTTCTGGTAAGAAAAAATAACCGCGGAGGGCGCAGAGGAACGCGGAGTGTTTAACCGTTTATTTCCCCTCC
>RXIK01000206.1 GCA_004211975.1 Methanosarcinales archaeon
ACTGTCGATGCTCCCGAATATATCTCTACTGACACGTTTGACGCCGACATCTGTATCAGTGGTGTCGAAGATCTCGACTCGGCGCAGTTGAAGTTGTCGTTCGACCCGGGCGTTGTGAACGTGACCGCTGTTAAGCCTGGAAAGATCAGTGGAAAAGAGATACCGAGAGAGATGTGGTGTTTCGATAAAAACAACACAATCCTGGTAACCTCAAATCTCGGTGGCACGGATGGCGTGAGCGGCTCCGGAACTCTGATGACAATAAGTTTCGATGTAATCGGAGAGGATGGCGATAGCAGCGTGCTGGACATAGTTGAAAAGTCCGGTAGCTTCGTCATTAACACCGAGAGCGAGGAGCTACCCGTCAACTGGACCGACGCCACTGTGACCATCGATAGCGCAGCGCCCCTGCCGCCGAACGAAACCGACACTTATGTGTATGTGAAAAACCTTGATGATGATAAATTAACGGTTTTTCTTTTCATTGATGGTAATTTTATCATTGATAAGGGCGTTTCGTCGGGTTCCACAAAGAAATATAGCAATTATAAGTTATTGGAAGGGTTGCATGACTTCAAGATTAAATGGTATGATCTTGACACCGAGAAATGGTATGAAGTTACCGCAGAGTACAGTGTATCAGGTGAGACTGATCTTCAGGTGAGACTGATCTTGTTGTGATCAACACGGTGGAGTATACGGAGGAGGATGCCAGGATCAGTGCCCAGGTTTACGTGAAGAACAATGACGATGATTGTCTGGATGTCTATCTATATATTGATGATGTATACAAGGAGTATGAGACCATTGAGGCTGGTGATACCTGCGACTATGCGGATGACGGATACGAGTTTGATGTGGTGGAATCGCGCACTTTCAAGATATTATGGCGTGATCCGGACACTGCTGTGGAGTATGAGAAGCTCGTCAGAAAATATATAAAAAGTGAGGAGTCGATAACGATGTATGTGGATCCGCATACTGAAGATGATCTTGTCACCACTGCATCTGTTCCTACCTCATCTTCTCTCCTCCAATCGTCTTCATCCACATCAAGCTCTGCGTCGGCTACATCTGCCGGATCCGGGGCTGTGGAATCGTTACCAGCAACCACCTCGACCACGCCGATCACCAGGCTGCACACAAACCCGGGCTCAGCCGAAAGCAACAGTAGCGGCGCAGGACAATCGCAATCGCAGTATCCCCACCTGTATACGCTTGTGGGGGCTATCGCCATAATCACTGCCGTAGCGCAGATTAGAAGAGGTTGATGTATTGGTGTATGTGAAGATGAAAATATTTCTGTTTTTTTTGTTGACTCTATTGTGTATCCTGTGCCTTGGCACTGCTTGCGCTTATGATGAGGATGATCTTGAATGGGCGTGTGGCAGTTCAAAGGAACTTCGTCTTGGTGAAGGAATAACGTGTGGTAATTACACGGTTGTGACTTATAATTTCCCCCGGTCGGATCAAAAACAGTTTGTTGGGATAAAGCTGTATGAGAATAACGTCGTGGTTGCTGATCAAACGCTAACGGCTGGTGAGGATTATATCCATGATGATGAGGTTCGGATAACTGCTCTTGAACTGTGGATGACTGATCAGGACTGGACTGATGTGCCAACGGATTGTTGGGCGAAGATCCGGATAGAACCAAGGGGCTTGCCGCGTTTTGAGGTGGAATTTGAGACTGAAAAGGAGGAATATGAACCGTACTCGTCCATTGAGATGGATCTGATCATTCTGAACATTGGGGATGCAAAAGCAGATGATGTGACTGTCTATGTTGATGCAGAGACTCTTGAAATGTTTGAGATGATCCGGGGACATGCCCGGTATCATTGTTCTGAGATTGAAAGGGGGGGTCTCTGTGACGGTAACACGGATACTGCATTGTTTGATCCGATCACATTGCGATTTGGCGTGCCTTCCGTGATAGGGGATACGGTATTGAACATAACAATAAACATCGAGTACTATGATATAAAAAGTGTTAAATATTGTTATTCCATATCTTATCCTGTGGAGGTGCTCAGCATGTTCAGCATCTCCAAATCAATAAATGATAACATATACATGGACGAGGTTGCCACAGTCACAATATCACTCCGAAACGATGGTACACACCCGATCAACTCAATCAAGGTGAGTGACACCACACCACCCGAATTTGAGCTGACTGAAAACTCGTCACTGGAATGGGAACTGGATCTTAAAGCCGACGAGTGCAGGAGTTATACATACTCGTTAAAACCACTCCAGCCAAGTGACGAGGGATACTTCATCCCACCCGCGATTGCACACTGGAATAGGGATGGCAAAACATTTTCTGCACGATCAGACCTCCCGCACATTACGGTATACGGTCCAAAAATAGAGCTATCAAAAACAGTAAAACCAAACACCACCAACACGGGTGGAATTGTGACCGTAACTATAACGGTTGCGAATACCGGGAATGAGGTGGCGAGCATCAATGTAACCGACCACCTCCCTCCCGAGGTCCTGCTGACCGATGGCACGCTCGGTGCTGAGACAATCCTGATAGCAGGCGGGAGTCAATCATTCAGCTACAACATGCGCATGTCCACAGCAGGTTCCATTAAACTGCCGCCCGCTGTTGCGCATTTTGTGGATACCCATTACTACGAGGGAACCGTTCTCTCTAAGATACGGTCAATCACCGTGAATCCGGAAGCAAGCCCGCGCCCGGCACAAACATTCGACACGTCAGATAAATCGGTCGCCAACACATCTACTGCGAATACCACCACCACCCAAACAAGAGAAACAGCCGGTTTAGGGGTGGTATGTGTGTTCGTTGGGTTCTTTGCCGCAGTATTTGTAATTATGCGGATTTAGAGACTTTTTATTATTTTCTGGTTACCCGGGGTTGTCTTGTGTAAGCACAACTGATAAAAGTGAGCGCTATCGATCTGAAAAGTCATTTATATCGTTAATCTGTGAAATCAGTGTTCATACACTGATTCCACCGATTTCAGAAGTCATATCATGTCACTGTTTGCAGGATTGGCATCATGTTGTTCAACCGACCAGAACAAATTAAAAAGTCTCCGGGTTTAGGTGAAGATAAGGATCAACTGCACATCTTTGGCAAGCGTGCTCTGGGAAATGAGGATCTGGTAATGACAATGTGCCATCACACACGTCGAACACCAACGCTCAACGACACAGTCTCAGTCAACGCAGAACTAAAGTTTTGTCGGTGGAATAAGTGTTATTCTGTCGTGATAGGGCGTTTCCGCATCTGCCACCCCCTCAGGATCTCATGCGGGGACGCCCATCGGATCAAGCTGACGCGAGAGCTTTCCAAGAGGACGACCGGGAGAACGATCTATCCACTCAATGAACCACCAACAGGTCGTCATTTCCATGATGTGAAAAAGCTGATTGCGATGTTAAACGCCTTGTGACACCAGGGAATGCCGGGGTTGGGACCGAGCACAACCTTGATGTTGTCAAGTTGGCTGACCACATCATCGATACGGGACCTGATGATGGTGGCAGCGGGCATGTTGTTGCCGCGGGAACGCCAGAGAAGATAGTGGAGGCAGACGGGTCGTACGCCGGGCGGTTTCTCGGACTGGTTCCGGGAGACCGGGGATTGATGGATGGTTTTTTCGGTATCGCCCCCACCAAAAATGACCCCTATCAGGAGCTTTAGACTGTGTCCTCGTGTTAAACGGGCGCAATAGCCTTTTTACTGATGACATAAGCGATCAACAACGCCACCCCTGCCGCGGTTGTCAACAAGCCTGAAATTCTTAGTCCCCCCACAAGATCCGGCTCCATAGTTGAATACGAGCTCATCAGAAGCGCCACTCCCAGCAAGAAAAACAATACTCCGGTGATTAATTTATGTTCAGGTTTTTCTTTTTTTTCTTCTGGCTTCCATATTCCTCGATCTATCAGGTCAAGCTTCTTCTTATGTTCCAAATAATTCGCGAGTACATAGCATGCAGCCGCAGCAATTATTACTAAAGCCCAGTCGGTCATACTACATGCTAATGTCAGAAGACGTATTTAAGGTTAATCGTTCCATGAGGCTGTCACATTACGTGGTGCTTGGGCCATATACTTGCAGGTGGTGCGGTCGGATGAGCTCAAATACAGCATAAAATCTCTTGAATGAATCGAGTTCTTTGGTAAATAACCTGTAATCTGTGTCCATCTGTGAAATCTGTGGCTGACAAAAG
>RXIK01000207.1 GCA_004211975.1 Methanosarcinales archaeon
GTTATGGCATGCGCGCAGGCGAAATCTGCGGAACGGTGGCGGCAAAAGCAATAGCAACATCAAACACATCAAAAAATACATTATCTGAATACCGGCGCATCTGGAGGAAGGAATTTAAGAGCGAGTACATGCTCGGACGATCCGCACTCGAAACACTGCGAAAACTGGACAACAAGGAAATTGACCGCCTGACCGGGATGTTCACAGACGTGAACCTGACGCAGGTAACAGGCACCGGCTCACCAATGTCGCAGGCAATCCGGGTCATGCGATTCATGATGCAAAACGACCCGAAAACCACACTATCACTCCTCACACCACTCATCAAAACAAGAATCGGGTGAGAACGACACTAAGAGGACCCGGCAGGAGCGGACAATGATGCTAACATCATACGTTTAGCTAACCACAAGATTATGGGTGAGCTTGATCAAAGCCAGAGTCGTGGATAACTCACATTTGGAGCTTTAAAAGGAGATCATGAGACTGTTTAATTTGTTCTGGTCGGTTGAACAACATGATGCCAATCCTGCAAACAGTGGCATGATATGACTTCTGAAATCAGTGGAATCAGTGTTAATCTGTGGCAAATAAAACTTTCAGCCACAGATTAACACTGATTTCACAGATTAACAGTATAAATGACTTGTCAGATTGATGGCGCTCAATTTTATCAGTTGTGCTTGCACAAGACAACGGGTAACCAGAAAATAATAGAAAGTCTCTCTTGTCTTGTCGATTTTATCTTTTCAACTACTAATTTGGTCCCGCGCCCACGCAATCCCTTGCAAGTATGATATGTATGCCCTCCAGTTTCTAAATCGAGCCTAACGCGCTTTTGATGCTGTAACTGTCAGTTTCATTGGAACGTTTCCTTCGTGTGATTATCCTCAAAACTGTGTTGGGCGTTGCGGGGGGTGAAATTAAAAAGTATCGAGCCCTGGTCAACATTTTCTAACTCT
Source organism: Methanosarcinales archaeon (assembly GCA_004211975.1). GTDB lineage: Archaea > Halobacteriota > Methanosarcinia > Methanosarcinales > Methanogasteraceae > Methanogaster_D. Next base: position 963 of record RXIK01000207.1, read on the forward strand.
CACTTTCTGGTTTAACTTAGAATCAAATTATATTAATTACTAAATTTTTACATTTAAAAGTTATGTTTCTGTGCTAAAATAACTAAATTATTTACAATTAAATTATCTAACAATATTTTCATATAACTATCTAAAATATCCAATAACCATGCTATTTTGATCTAAAATATTTTTATATTTCTCGGCTGGAAAATAGTCGGGCCACCTCGATCATTCCACAGACTATAGGAATACACACATTCCTACCGACATCATACCCCCTAAACACATAACAGATGGGGGGATCCGCGTACCTCACGCGCAAAATCGGCATCAGTAGGCGTGATCATCCCCGTGTGTGATTTCTGCTGTACATAGTGGGGTAATCTGGCGTGGTACATTGATAGAAAATGTCTTTATATTAACTATACAATTAATATCGATGTATTCATAGTAAATAAATTAACAATATGAAATTTTAATGGTATATTGTAATAGATTATAATCATTAATAAAAATAAATATCTATGATTAAAATAGGTATTATGAAATCAAAACAGAGAAAAAAGTGAGAGTTAATCCTGGTCACGATAATTCCAGTGCTGATCATCGCGATGCCACAGACCAAGGGTAAACCGGCAGAAAGCAAGTGTGATTAGACCCTATCAAACACCCCACAAGCGTTTGAGAGAATTTAGGCAAACAACATTTATGCAAAGTCAACAACAGATGTTACTTATGATGATCATTGGAACACGCGGAAGCAAGCTTGCTCTTGCGCAGGCAGAGATTGTTGCCAGCCGCCTGAGCAGTGTCGGCATCAAAACTGAGATTCACATCATCAAAACTGTTGGCGATGTAGACACTAACAATCCACTGCACAAACTGCCGGGTGTTGGCGTATTCGTGCGTGAGATCGATGAATACTCACTTTCTGGCAATATTGACATAGCGGTTCACTCAATGAAGGACCTCCCCACGGTCCGCCCGGAGAAACTGGTGACAGCAGCAATCCTAAAGCGAGACCCGCCCGGTGACGTGCTGATCACGCGAGACAACACACGTCTTGCGGACCTGCCTGCTGGTGCAGTTATCGGCACATCCTCAATGCGCCGCATAGCCCAGATGAGGCGGTTCCGGAGCGATCTTAAGATCACAGACCTGCGTGGCAACATCAACACCCGCATGAAGAAATTGCGCAATGGCGACTATGATGGGATTATCCTGGCAGAAGCCGGGCTTGTCAGGCTGGGCTGGGACATCGGGTTTGAGCGGCTCAACACTGATAGCTTTATTCCGTCAGCCAATCAGGGCACGATCGCGGTTGCGACACTCAGAGGCTCGGAGGCGGAGGATGCGGTTCGCATGCTCGACCACCGCCAGACAAGGATTGAGACCGAGATTGAACGGATTGTTATCGGGGTTCTTGGCGGCGGGTGCAGCATACCGATTGGGGCGTTTGCAGAGATGATTGGCAGCAGCAGC
>RXIK01000208.1 GCA_004211975.1 Methanosarcinales archaeon
GATCGGGCTAAGGTTCAAGCGGAGGTAGTCTTTTAGGGCTTGCGTTCTCCGGATGGCAGGATCAAGGTCCCGGAATACTGCCATCCGGATGAACTGCACAAATCGTTTATGGTGTAACTTCGCGGTGTTTGTCCGGACATGTCTGTTCATGCATGTGAGTGCGAGCGGGATGCTGCTCTCGAAAATCTCGCAACTGATTCGTGAGCCATACGAAACAGGACAACCCACCAAGACCGAGGCTGTCACATTACGTGGTGCTTGGGTCATATCCTTGCAGGTGGTGCGGTCGGATGAGCTCAAATATAGCATAAAATCTCTTGAATGAATCGAGTTCTTTGGTAAATAACCTGTAATCTGTGTCCATCTGTGAAATCTGTGGCTGACAAAAGTTTTTAGCCACAGATGAACACGGATTACACAGATTTCTCCTACAACTCACTTGAACATATTCGTGGAATCTCGTGTAACTCCGGATGGCGTGACAGTCCCGAAGAGTTTACAAGTAAGAAATGCCCTTCGGGGGCTGGCGATATACTTTTTTTGTATATGGAAAGACGCCTGCGTATAGGGAGTGGACGTTATATTGTACGTACCATGAAAAAAGAAGAACGATGAAGGGAGCTCGTCCCCCTTCATCTATTACGGGTTCGATTATTCTCTTCGGTGCAGCACCAGATACACCGCTGCAAGCAATCCCGAGATCATGAAGACTGCTCCAAATCCAGGAGCGTCCTTGGCGGGGTCTGTGTTCAGTGGTGTTTTGGTGTCTGTTTCGTCTTCTGTTGCGGTCTCTGTAGGCGTCACTGCCTCTTCATCATCCGGTGTCACTGATTCAGTGGTAGCGGTTGATGTGGGTGTTTGAGTATCCTCTGGCTCGGGTGTTGGGGTGGGGGTTGGTGTTTCACCCCATCCTGGTGGGTACGTGCCTTCGCGGCTACCGCCACTGCCACCGGACGGGTATGTGCCATCGCCACCACTGCTGCCATCGCCATCAGACGGGGGGGCGGGAGCCATTCCATCAAGAGAGAAGGGATCAGTAATACATTTAGTAGTCTCTATGATGGTGCCATCCGCGGTAGCAACCGAGACCTCAATGGGGTCGCCAGAGCGCACACCCACGTCAGATAGGTCGGCTATCCAGTAGTTAGCGCCGTAATTCCCTATTGGAACTTCGACCGAAGCACCGTTCGCAGTAATCGTTACTGTACCATCTTCAACATCTTCTACATGTCCAAAGACTAGCACAGGGTGACCTGGGGGGGTAGGGTCCGCGCATGCGGGTAGTACAGATATTGATAAAAAAACTGTGAGTATGAGAATACTCACAGTCGATATACCTTTCATCCTACCACCTACCAGAGAGTTCCAACCACATCAACATTCATGTTGTCATCTACAAACACAAAGTATGCCTGTCCGCCCAATATATCATAGGTGGTGTCCTGTGGCATACCATCCGGTGGGCTGATGAGATCAGACTCCATACTCTGCGATTCTGGGTTGAACCACGCCACATAGTAACACGATACACCGGCATCGGTGATCAGATCACCAAGTTTCTGGGTGGTATCGATCCCGACTGCGGCGATATCATAAGGCAGTGAGACCATGTTCCATCCAATCATGAGTGCGAGTGTGTACTTGTATGGACCTGCGGTTAATGTGACATCGTCGGTAGCTGAGTTGCCGTCATTGTCTGTGACAGTGACTGTCAGATCAAAGGTTCCCGCGGTAGTTGTGTTGAACGTCGCGGTCCATGTTCCGATGCCTTCCATCAACATTCCGTCCAGTGCCTGTTCATCAGGTCCGCCAATTGCGGAGAGGTTCACGGTAACGCTTGCGATATCAATACTGCTACTTGCCTGAACCGTCAGAGTGGTGCTGTCATTCCCATCCGATAGGACCACATTCTGAGACAGTTTTGTAGACAGGATGGTTGGAACGTCGCTCATATCAGATTCTGTTGTGAAGTTCCAGACAAATGATTCTTCAAGAGAATTGCCTGCCAGATCCTCTGCTCCGGTTCCAATTGTAACATCGTATGTTGTGGAGTATGCAAGATCAGCGTCCGGAGTGAAGGTCATCGTATCATTATCCCAGCCAAGCGAGCCATTAACCGCAGGACTGATAGAGAACGCAGCTTCAACAAAGGTCTGATTCATCGCATCACTGAATGTTGCGGTTATCACGGTTGATATTGCAACATCAGTTCCGGTTGGCGTGTTAGCATCTACAGTTGGTGCTACTGTGGTGTTTGCCTCTGCAACAGTGGTGAAGTTCCAGACAAAATCCGCTGCCAGTGCATTACCTGCCAGATCCTCTGCTCCGGTTCCAATTGTAACATCGTATGTTGTGGAGTATGCAAGATCAGCATCCGGAGTGAAGGTCATCGTATCATTATCCCAGCCAAGCGACCCATTAACCGTTCCGGTTGGTGTGCTCGCGGTCACGGTTGGTGCGGTGATGTTTGACCCTGCTATGGTGATGTTAACGTCACCAAGTACGTCAACATCAGTGCCTGCAACATTGGTTCCATATATACCTGAGAACGGGCACAGTCCGTTTGCGTCTGCCGGAACTGTTACGTTGTACGTGAATACTGCACCATCTTCAGGTAGGGTGCCACCAGTTACAGTCATATACATCCAGGTAATCTTGCCAGTAGTAGCAGTATTGCCACCGTTTGATGCATCAACAACCGCCCATCCTTCCGGCATGGTTTCGGTTATGACGAGTCGATCCACTGCAGCCTGATCCTCAAAGTTGATTGTTAGGCTCACCATGATGGTATCATTGGGTAATGCAGTTTCTTGTAGTGTTCGTGTAACTGTGTCAGTTGCTACTGCTGTTGATATTCCCAGCAGCAACACAACTAACACAATTCCAATCATATTATATCTTTTCATTTACTTAGTCCCTCTTTAATCATACTTTATCTATGCCATTGCTACATAATTGTCGATAGCACAGAACAACGCATCCATGTCTCCGGAGCCTGTGATGTACGCATCGATGGCAGCGAACAGTTCATCCATGTCTACAACCCCATCACTGTTTGCATCTCCGGATAATGTCGATACATATCCATCTTCAGTGGTTATTGGTATTGCCGGGTATGATGCCGGGTCAAAAACTGTTTCGTCTGTGCAGTCCGGAGCGCATGTAGCAGTCTCGTTCGCAACGGCACTCAACAACAGTGATGAGTTTCCGCCACACTCTGCAACCATGCTGAATGTCAGTGTGGCAAGGGTGCCATCACCGTTAAATCCCTCCGTGCTGATCATGCTGATGTTGACCTTGTTGCCCGTGGAATCGCCAGCTATGGCACCAAAGTTCCGGACCGTGTCATTATCAGCTGGGCTGATCGTATCATAACCAGTGTCCGGATCGTTGTAGATGGTGCCATTAACAACCAGAAGTGCGTCGGATGTTACCGTGCCCTTCTCAATACCGGTAAATTCAATCACATTGGGATCGTACTCAAGCACAATATCCATGGCACCAATGTTTGATGCTTCGGATACGGTTATTGGCACAGTTACGGTCGAGTTGACCATTGTTACATCGCCAACGCCCACCGTTACCTCTGCAGATATTGCGGTCGGTAGTACTGCAAGCGCAATCAATGCGATTGCAGCAATCAAAGTAGCTTTTCGCGTGTTCATGTTATATACCTCGCAAATAGTGTTATTCCTCTTGTTCTTATAGTTTACGCCGTGGCTATGTATGCATCCGAACAGAGTACCCATATCTGACGGGTCTGCGATGTACGCATCAATCGCAGCAAACAATTCATCCATGTCTACAACTCCATCACCGTTTGCATCACCACATATCGCGGTGAGATCAAGTGAGCGCTGTCCACTTCCCTCGATCCATGTCTCGGTCTGATTCGCATCAACTCCACCTACTGTGAAGGTTATCGTCGAACCATCATCCAGGCTGCTGCCTTCAACGGCAAGCCAGACGTATTTACCCGCCGTTTCGACGGTAACATTTCCCCTGAGGTCGCCACCGATGTATGCATCGATGACGGTTCCGACAGGTGCGGGGTTACCATTAAGTGTCACGTCACCTGAGAACCGGTTCGGTAGAGTTGGGTAATCTTCTGCTGATACTGTCCCTGACAACGCCAGAAATATCGAAAGAACAATTGATGCAACGACCAACATTTTCATATTGAGTCTATTGCCATTGTCAATCCTACTGTCCACATCAATTCTATTGTCCCCAATAGT
>RXIK01000205.1:0-2398 GCA_004211975.1 Methanosarcinales archaeon
AACCTGTAAAGCCACAGGTCTCAACAATGTAATTTTCAGACAATAAAATCTGTAAGGATCTTAACATCCCGTCCCTGTAGCGATATACTCTGTCCCGAACGAACGCTTGCACGCCCCCCCCTCTCCGCCACGACTCACCAACACACCACCAGACCCCCGCCCGCCGCCGACGTCATAACCCCGGAATCGCCCCGTGATGCCAGGGTCACGCAAGCACCCGCAGGAGCGATCAATCACTCTGGCAGATTGGGGCAGCAGTATCTGCGAGATTGCGGCTGGCGGATCTGTGACGCCTCGGGAAAGGAACAGTGCGTAATTTTTTTTTCGTTTGTTTTCCACACTGTATTCTCTCGCTGACTTTTTGAATGTTTTTTTGCATCCGTTTTTTTGTTTTTTGTTTTATGTGGTGATAGTTATCGTGCATTGATATATAGGGGGTGTTATATTAATTTTATTTATTTGGATATTTACATGTTAGCTTAAGTTTATGGGGTTGCTCTTGCATCATATTCACATCATTGCCACGGCGTTGATAGCGTCGCTGTCGATGATTGTTTCTCGCGGGTAGATGACCATGCCCTCGTCAGTGATCGCGTATGGTCGTAGCATGTCGTCGTGTTTTCCGCCGCGCATTTTCAGTACCTCGATTGCCCGTATTCTGCCGCCTGACACGCGGACTACGTGCATGCGGATAACGACTTCTGAGAGGTATTCTTCTACGCTGAATGATTCATAAGCCAGTGCTCCTGGGGTGATTTCGCTTGCGAGCATTGTTGTGCAGCCAAGGTTTTCGAGGTTTTTGATCAGTTCCATTATGGCAAATCTTGCCTGGAATTTTTCTTGTGAGATTTTTAGTGAGGTGATTGAGTCGATGAAGATGCGTTTTGCACCGATCTCGCTAACGCGGTGTTCAATGTGTTTGCTCAGTGTTTCAACGATTCTTGCTCCGACGTCAAGGTGCATGTCATTATTGCTGTCTTGTTTAGGGATATAATGGGCGTAAGCGACCGGATCGGCGTGTATAACTCGCATCACGTTTTCTTTGATCAGGCGTTCGATGTCCCATCCAAATTGCCATGCGTTCCTGATCACTCGCGCAGGGCTTTCATCGAGTGTGACGAATAGCCCGGGTTCTCCGTATTTAGTGGCGCCATGGTACAGGTATTGTAGTCCGAGCGTTGTTTTTCCTGAGCCGGGACCGCCTGTGATCAGGACGATGTCGCCGCTGATGAAACCGTCTGTAAGCATGTCGTCAAGCCCGGGGATGCCTGTTGAAACCCTGCTCATCACGCCGTGCCCTCTTTGAACATGGTGATACCGCGGCTTGTGTTTGCAAGGAGTTTTTGTGTGAGGTCCTGGTACTGCCATGAGCCAAGCCCGCAGTCAGGTCCTGCATATTTGATTGTGTCTCCAAACCGAGTATATGCTCGTTTGAGCCGTTTTGCAATCACTTCGGGTGTCTCCATTGATGTCACGATTTCGTTGAGTCGGGAGGTCTCCTTCCACACATTGATCTGGTATTGTTCGTTTAATTCAGCGGTCATGCCAAATATGTCTGTTCTTGCCACGCCAACCCGCAGAAACGTGTCATACTGCTCGAGATCTGTTTTTTCAACTAGTTCGAGATAGTCCGGGTTTGCGGCGGACTCCACGCCGACAACATTGATTGAGTCTGACTCACACGCAATATTGTAATGTAATGGTGAGTGCAGGTGGATCTGTGTATCGACATCGGATGATTTCGCCGATAAATCGAGTGCACGGATGATCTCGTCGTTGTCGAACATGATGTCCGGGTTAATGCCGATGCTTGGCTCATCTATGCTGATTAAGGTGACATCAAACGATGATTTCATGTTAAGCGCGCTTTTCACGAATCGATCGACGCTTTGTGCAAAGAGTTCGAGTATGTCTGAGTATTCGGTGCCGCCAAACTGTTTCAGGTATAGTTCGATCGCACCTGTGATGCAGACCCTGACCTTCAAACGCTCTTCATTTTCCTCTAAATACTCTTTTGCGACCGGTTCAAGTAGTTGCAGCTCGATTATATTTGCGCAGTCTTCTTTCACGAGAAATGGCGCCTCAGTAGATTCCGGGTCAGTGATGATCCCAAGAAACTGCTGGTTCATGTCCTGAAACTGCGGGTATGCTGGTATTTCGACACCTGCGGTGATCTTTTGGCGCATGGCATTGCAGACGACCTCGCTGACGTCGTCGTACTGTTTGTCTGCGAACGCCTGTTGAACGCGGTCTTTCGCCCCCTCTGGGAGTGGATAACTTCCGATGTCATCGAATATGATCTCCATGATATCTATTTATGTGTGTTTTGGTGATGTAAATATATCGGATGGCTGCAGGTGTTGTGTTATCGTGGGTGGGGGTGTGATGGCGGGGGGGG
>RXIK01000205.1:2426-4087 GCA_004211975.1 Methanosarcinales archaeon
TGGTGAGTGTGGGTGTGGTGCTGAGCTCTATGCAGGGCATGTCCGGGACAGGGGTGCAATTAGAACCAGAACCCGTGCCCGATCACACATAGTGCCACGATGTTTGCGATCATCGAGACAAAGATCACAGCCCGATACGATGACGCCTGTAAAAACAGTCGTCCGCCCCGTTCTGGTGTTGGGTTTTGCACAAAATCGGCTGCCTGCAACAGCATCCAGCACCCGCCAATGCCTGCGCCCGCCAAGTATATTAGCCCGAGGTGTGCGGTGTACCCGATGGCAAGCGAAAGCGCAACACCGCAGATCCAGCACGTCATCACGAGTTTTGATGTCATCGGCACGCCAAAAGTCACCGGGAATGTGGGTGCACCGCGTAGTTGGTCACCCTCGATGTCTCGTGCCACGCCTGATAGCGTGAACCCCCAGTCAGTGATGCAGATCATGGTGCCAAAGAGGATTGCCGGGAGCGGTAGTAACACGCCGGCAGGATCGCTTGCATACGAATGCACGGCGCCAATATTTAGCACGCCAGCAGGGTCAAACGCGAGCCACACCCCGATTGGAACAAGCCCGTATGCAAGTCCAACCGGCAGAAAACTTAGGAATGTGGCGCGTTTTGCGATTGCTGAGTATGTGCTGACCGCAATTGTCGCGGCAATCAGCACCACGAGCGACTCAAAATTTAGGTAGAGTGCAACGGCTGATGCGATCAAGAAGAGAAGAAACGCATATAAGAGTGCCTGTTTCTTTGTGATCTCGCTTGCAATAAGTGGGCGGTCGGGCAGGTTGATTGTGTCGATGTCGATGTCGCAGCAATCATTAAAGACATAGGTGCTGGCAATCGCGCAGTATCCGCCAATAACCGCCAGCACAAATGGGAAAAGCGGTGGAAAACCACCGGTCAGCAGATATGTGGCAAGAAGCGCGCTTGACGCGGGGAGCGCAAGGTCCATCGCAGCGATCTCGGGTCGAAGTAGTTTGATGTATGGTTTTGGTTGTTCGATGATATATCTGCGATATATCCTGAGATATCCGGAGGTTTTTGAAGTATGTGCCTCTTTTTCAGTATACGACGGACGCTTTTTTCCCATATAATACAAATCCAATAATATGTTGTGTCATTCCCTGCGCCAGAGATCGATAAATCCCGGGGCAAGAAAAACATAACTTAAGCACGTGTCACTAACTAGCCTCCCCTGCTTCCGGACTGCTGAATCGATCGGATAACGATGCTAATATTTTCCCGGGCATACTAATTGTATTAATAAGTTAAATCGGAGAAATCAGAGAAATCAGAGAAATCAGAGAAGTTCGAAATATACACATGCGCCCATTTAAATCTTCAATCCACCCACAATAGGCAGCATCAACCGCAAATTCTACTGTTCTCATAACATCTTCCGGCTTTGGATTTCGCACTATAAATACATTTCGTCAGGAGACCTGGGGAAGGCGCCCCCCAATGATTTTGGCACATCCCCACATAACCACCACCTGTAAGCGCACCCGGCAACACCGGATAAACAGTATTCGCTTCAAATCAGAGACTTTTTAATTTGTTCTGGTCGGTTGAACAACATGATGCCAATCCTGCAAACAGTGGCAGGATATGACTTCCGAAATCAGTGAAATCAGTGTTAATCTGTGGCAAATAAAACTTT
>RXIK01000224.1 GCA_004211975.1 Methanosarcinales archaeon
AGGGAACTCACAGATAATAATTTACCCACCACCAGTTTTACATATTGATCTCTTGATCGAATGACAACTGATGGAACTGCTCGTATCTCACGCGTTGAAATTTCAGTGAAATTAAAGAACAAGTGTTATTACATGACCAGTCCAAAATAGATTCAATATATCTATAGGATGGTCCGTAAGATGAACATAAATGAAATATCAGACACATTCAAGTCGATCATTAAGGATACGGCGGAGAAATTGAGAGGTTTTGAAAGAAGAATATATATTGCCAAGATCACCATCGAATTACTATGCAAGAGTGCTCGTAAAGCAGAAAGAGTGTTTGGTTGGGGTAGAAAAACAGTTAAGACAGGCATGATGGAGTTAATTACTGGTATCAGATGCGTGGACAATTATTCTGCCCGTGGCAACAAGAAGACCGAAGAAAAAATGCCCGAACTCGAGGAGGATATACGATCGATAGTCGGTCCGAAGAGCCAGACTGACCCCAATTTTCAAACGTCTCTCATGTATACGAGGATAACGGCGAAAGCAATTCGACAGGCACTGATTGATGAAAAGGGATACACGGATGATGAATTGCCCTGTGAAAACACGATACGAAATATCTTAAACCGAATGGGTTACCAACTGAAGAGGATTCAGAAGACTAAGCCGATTAAGAAGATTCCTGAGACCGATGCGATTTTTGAGAATGTTGGTGAAGCCAATCGTCAGGCAGACGAGGATCCGGATACTTTGAGAATCTCAATTGACGCTAAAGCTAAAGTGAACATCGGAGAGTTCTCCAGAGGTGGAAAATCCAGGGAAGAAGAACCAGAAGAGGCTTCAGACCATGATATGAATCCTGAGATAAAAATGGTTCCTTTTGGCATATTTGAACCAACAACTGATCATATATCGATCGTATTCAGCACCTCAGCTGAGACCAGCGACTTTGTTGTGGATTGCTTGGAACTATGGTGGAAAGAAAATAAAGAACGGCATGCGGATATTCGAAAGTTGGTCATAAATCCGGACAATGGACCGCATGTAAATAGCCATAGAACACAATTTATCAAAAGAATAATCGAATTTGCTGATAAAACAGGATTGAAAATCCAGCTGGCTTATTATCCCCCTTATCACAGCAAATACAACCCGATTGAACGCTGTTGGGGGGTTTTAGAGATGCATTGGAACGGCACACTCTTGTCTTCAGTCAATAAAACTATCAGATGGGCTGAAACCATGACCTGGAACAATGTGCATCCTGCAGTCCATCTTATCGATAAAGTTTACCAGACAGGAGTGAAATTAACAAAAAAAGCGATGAAAATCTGCGAAAAGAGGCTTGAAAGATTGGATAGTTTACCAAAGTGGGATGTCACCATTGAGCCTGCATTTGGGTAAATTATTTATTGGGGCTTGCCTAAGTGCAAGGACACTATTTTGAGTGCGTTTCTGAGATTCATACCATCCCTAAGTCCTGGATGAATATCGTTGGAGGACTCAAAAAGTTGCGGGCATGCCGTAGCCCCCTTATTAGCCGTGGCTATCTGCTCTTTTCTTCCAAATGAGCTATTTTTATGACTTTTGTGTAGTTTTGTGTTAGTGGTGCGTTGATTATGATGGAAAGCTGATGTAAAATCCATCATGAAATGATTTTACCACAGGCAATATGGTGAAAATGGTGAGAGATAGGGTAAAATGTTCGGCTATCACTGGATTTTTGAACAGTGCCACATATTATAGATGTTGTGTTGTCCAAAAGTCTTTTTATAATACGCGCACATCGGGATTAGACAATGGTGCTCAGAAAACACATCGCACTCGAGGATGAACATCTGAAGAAGATAGAACCGCTCCTCGAGAAGCACAAAGGAAATCTCAGTGCCGCGATACGGGATGCCATCGACTTAACCGATGTCGCTCTGCAGTATTACGGCAGTGTCAAGGATGCCACATTCCTGATCGCAACGCTTCGGGAGATCAGGGAGGATCAGGCGATCGTCCCGAAACCGATCTTCGATTACATGCTTACGCAGACAAAAGACCTCGTCATCGAAAAAGATGTTCTGGATCATGTTTTTGACCCCTCTGAGGTGATAACCGTATCAGAATTCGAGGAAGCGATACGAAATCTCTGCACGGGCCTCTACTGGGACGCACTGATAAGCATGACCGCGGATGACGACCAGACCCCATCGAGGGTCCATACAGAGATCAAGGGGATAGACGATGACAAGCGGAAGTTTCTTGCAGGGATCATCGGGTCCTACCTGATCTCCTTCTCGCTCGGGATCGCAGAGATGCGTTCGCACCTCGATACGCTCAAGATCGATTTTGAACAGAGAGCAAGCCCGAATGAGGCATATAACGATCTTTTAAAGAA
>RXIK01000127.1 GCA_004211975.1 Methanosarcinales archaeon
ACATGCGAGACGGCGAAGAAGCGCGGAGATAGATTTATCAAAATGGTCAAGGCGAAGTTCGATCCGCCTTCCGGAGTGGTGGGTCGTGAGGTGGGGACTTCCTAAAGGTGAGTAGTTACAATCATTTTACATGTGGAGCACTGTGGACACATACCCAAGCCGCCAAAAGAGCACCAACAAACACTACAAAACACCAAAAGTCAAAGGAGGGCGCAAACCCCCCGCACTTAAACCACTCTGTTAATCACACGAGATAACAATTGAGTCCAGGTTCACAGTTCCAACACGAGTCACATACCCGCATCTGGCACAAACCTGCAACGGACCACAACGGCGCAAACGGCTCTTGCACTTGGGACACTGAGTCAACTGGTACATAATATTAAATTTCCCTCGCTCATTCTCCAATCTTTTCGGATATGCTGATACCAGACATTGGGCATCAACAACCCCAATCAAACCACGGCATACACATCGTGGGTAATATCATGACTGGTGCACACCACGTATGCTACGACCATATATAAATCTATCGTAGAATGCTACGTTCTTATATGATGATATTACTCTGATGAGAACTGGTCGATTTATTGCATGAAATAACAGATCATGGACACAACCAGATTATTCAGGGTGATATTTGTGTATGTTGTTCCATTTACCCACTTGTGACCACTGCAAGCAGGAGATGCACCGGCACTACCAGGTAGGGTTCATCAAGCTTAAGCGATGATTTTGATGCGATAACCCCGCCCTTGAAATGATGTAGTGGTGCGAAATCGTCTTTTGTTATCTTTTCTTGATATTTAACTTCGACTGCGAACAGTTTATTTTTTGTTAGGAGGACTATGTCAGTCTCCTTTCTGTTCTTCCAGTAAAATGCCACATCGTTTAATTTTGCATAAGGGATGCTTTTCTGTGCAAACCGCGCAAAGTGCACGACTGCAACGGATTCTATGAGTGCGGGGGTGATCTCTGCATCCTTAAAGTAAAACATTCTATTAAACATAGAGTATATAAACGGGTCGAAGAAGTATACTTTCTTATTCTTATTATAATTCGGAGCCTTTTTATGGAGGTCAATCTGGTAGAGCACAAAAAAGACAAACATGTTCTCAAGGTCTTCTGCGTACACACTGACCGTTTTGTGACTCTTTATCCCGGCGTCCTTCGCAAACGAATCCCAACTTATGGCAGTTCCCTGTTTTCGTATGGCAGTCCGCACCATCCGCTTTAATATCTTCTCCTGCCTGCCCCACTTTGCGATATCTCCCACGACCCAACGCGTGTATAGCTCGTAGATATACTCCGGTATCGTGTTCATGTTCTCTTCGTAAAACTCGTTTATTGCGAGAGGAAATCCACCAGATGCCAGATACTGGTTGAAGAGTACTTTAAGTTCCCTGTCAAACGGCACTGCCATGTTCACCGCCTCACTGATACTGCGGGTCGATAACGCCGATGCAGGTTTTATTGATTCGGTTATGTCAGGTCGCATGAGCGATACGAATTCGCTGAATGCGAGAGGGAGCAGCAGGTAATCCGTACCATATCTACCTGTTCTTCCGGGGAGGCGTTCAAATCCGTACTTGATATCCAGCGTATGAGAACCTGTGAGAACGAGGCAGGTATCATCAAGTTCGCCTGAATCCACGAGTAATTTTATCGCTTTCTGCCAGTTTCCAATACCTGAAATCTCATCCAAGAATATGAATTTTCCACGGATATTATTGGAATCGGCAAACTCCAGATAGCCTCGCACAAGTTCAAGAAGTTCGATATGATCAATTATTACGTCGCAGGTGGCATAGAACACCGCCTTTTCGTCGGCACCATCTTCAAGTAAGGATTTTATGATAAGTTTCACGAGCGTGGTCTTCCCAATCTGGCGGGGACCGCGTATTGTAAAGATGTTTCCAGGATCAAGTTTTATCGTATCCTGTATCGGGGAATGCCAGCGGTATTTCTTGGCAAGATAACTGTTTATGTGCCTGTCTTCGTTGATATATACTTTCCCTTGCCACCATACGTTTTGGATGGCGTAGTCTGTTATCTTCATTACCTGGTATTATGGTTCTAAAGTAGTTATAAATACTCTGGTATTGCAATACCAGATTGCAGTATATCAAGTCAACACATTGACTATGGGCTTGCCAGAAAACAATCTGTTAAAATTCGTGGCATTCGGCACATTCGTGAAATTCGTGATAAAATCAGCATAAAGGATCACGAATGGCACGAATGAACGAATCGCATGAATGTCGGGGATGTGGCGTGACATCAGCCAACTTTGCTACTTTATTTTTCGGTAAGCACTATGCACAAATGTATGTCGTTCATCTCCTTCGAACTGCTCAATGCAGTTGTTGCAACCCCCAATTGCCCCCCACCAACTCCACCCTACCCCGTACAGACCTACGAAGAGTAGCAGCACGAGACCACACAACACTCATAAGGATCCACTCTGTGAGTGAGAATATGCCTGCCCACCAGCCCCTCGCCCAGATCGATATTTCACACCGCCACAGCCACAAGCTTTGCAATGGTCAGTCGGATCGCAACAGCACGAAAGACGTGGATGCGGGGGGTCACTTTTTGTGCCTTTGCGTCGTTTTCGTTAAATTGGAAAGAGAATGAGACCGATGCAAGGCAGCAATGGCGCAAAGAACAAAAACCCAGCCGGCGACCGTGTTTTATTGGCATGGGTTATGGTGTGTTCACAGCATGATTGCCCACTTCTGAATATTTAAAAGTCGTCCTTGCCATCAAAACATTTATTCATTGTCGCAGAAGATGCGGTGACTGATGTTGATTGGTGTTATTGCGATTCAGGGAAATGTGGCTGAGCATGTTTATGCGCTTGAGTGTGCGTTTGCCGAGCGGGGTGTTCATGGTGAGATTGTCCTGATTAAGCATGAGGGGCTTGTTTCAGGTTGTGATGCTATTGTGCTGCCTGGTGGGGAGAGCACCACGCTTGCACGGCTTATGTGGGAGGAAGGTATTGCAGTTGAGATTAAGGATGCGGTTGGGTCTGGTGTTCCGGTGCTTGGCACTTGTGCGGGGCTTGTGTTGCTTGCAAAACGTGGTGATGGTGAAGTAGCTCGAGTAAAACAGCGTTTACTTGGCATAATGGATGTTGTGGTTAAGAGGAATGCTTTTGGGCGGCAGTATGACTCGTTCGAGATGTCTATTGATATTTTGGGTGTTGGGGATGGTTTTCCTGCGGTTTTTATTCGTGCGCCTGCGATTGTGCAGTGGGGTGATGGGGTTGATGTGCTTGCGCGGATTGGTGATTATGTGGTTGCTGCACAGCAGGGCAGTGTGCTTGCGCTTGCATTTCATCCGGAGATGGTGCCTGATACGCGAGTGCACCAGTATTTTATTGATATGATATGATATCAGGTTTGATATCCATGATTTTTCTCGGGGGTCTCAAATTGCTTGGGTGTGGTGCTGACCCGGGCGATATAAAAGCGAAAAATACCTGGGGGAAAACTTTTAGCTATTTACCAGTTACTTACATCTTAATCGTGGAGTGTCCCATGACCTAAAACCGCGGGTCGCCGCGGCGGGGACGGGAGATAAAATAAAATGTCAGGAAACACATTCGGAACGATATTTCGCATAACAACATGGGGTGAGAGCCATGGTGCCGCGGTTGGTGTGGTTGTTGATGGCTGCCCGCCGGGTATGCTGCTTGCAGAGGCGGATGTTCAGAAGGATCTTGACCGTCGCCGTCCTGGGCAGAGCGATATTTCGACGCCTCGGGGTTTTTGAGGGAAAAACGACCGGTACTCCTATTTCGATGGTTGTTCGGAACAAAAACGTTGATTCATCTCCTTATGAGGGGTTGCGGTACACGCCACGCCCAGGGCATGCGGATTATCCTTATGAGGTTAAGTACGGGATCAGGGATTATCGTGGTGGTGGGCGCGCGTCTGCACGTGAGACCGTTGGGCGGGTGGCTGCGGGAGCGGTTGCCAGAAAGATGCTTGCCGAGCGGGGTATCGATGTGATTGCGCACGTCATCGAACTTGGTGGAATCCGGAGCTCGGGGGCAGGGATCATGTCATCCGGGGTAGGTGATACACACAAGATTTCCGAGATGAAACAACGGGTTGAGGAGTCGCAGCTTCGGTGTATTGATCCTGATGCCAGCGATGCAATGCTTGAGCTGGTGCGCAGTGCGCGTGAATCCGGGGATAGTATTGGCGGCGTTGTTGAGATCATTGCAACCCGCGTTCCGGCTGGCATCGGGGAGCCGGTCTTTGATAAGCTTGATGCGGATCTTGCGAAAGCCCTGATGGGCATCGGCGCGGTGAAAGGTGTTGAGATCGGGGCTGGCTTTCAGTGCGTGGGAATGCGAGGGAGTGAGATGAATGACGCATTCGGGATTTCTGGCTCTGGCGGGGACGTGACGTCTGAGACGAATAATGCGGGCGGGATCCTTGGCGGGCTTGCGACCGGTGCCCCGGTTGTGTGCAGGATCGCGGTTAAGCCAACGCCGTCGATCGCCAGGCTCCAGAAGACTGTTGATCTGCGGACGATGGATGGGGTGGAGATCGAGATAAAAGGGCGTCACGACCCGACAATTCCGCCCAGGATTGTTCCGGTTGCTGAGGCGATGGTTGCCATTGTTTTGGCAGATCATCTGTTGCGAGATTCAAGCACCAAACTTATATACTCCGAACGATGATAGCACATCCGATGGGCTCGTAGCTCAGTCAGGCAGAGCGGTGGGCTCTTAACCCATTCGCCAAGGGTTCAAATCCCTTCGGGCCCGTCATTGTTCATCGAGAGTAGTACCAAGCTGGTGAAAGCCGTGGTATCAATTACCAAACCCGCAATAAACGAGCTAAAATCCATCCTCGAAGCAGAAAACAAGGTAAACCGCGCTGATTATGGTTTGCGCATCTACGTGGAAGGGATAAACGATCGGGGCGTGACTTATGGTCTTGAACTTGGCGATCTCCAGCGTGACCGTGATGTTGTGCTTGATCTTAACGGAATAAACACGTTTATCGACCAAAAAATCGAGCCGTCGCTCAGGAGCAGCGTGATCGATTTTGTTGAGAATGGGGGGAGTCGTGGATTTGTGATCAACCAGCCAACATGCTGCAACTGTAGTTAATGGCAACCGGGAAGGCAGGACATGTCCCGCTGCGAATTCCAAGTTGCGTGCAGGGGGTGGATCTTGATATACTTCGGCGACAGAAAACCCTGATCACTGGTTGTCTGTGTCTGCATTTTTCTTCATCCGTCTCTGATGTCTTGCATCCCACCTTGCACGCATAGCACCTTGCCCACGCTCTTTTCGTGCCGCTATTGCACGACTGCCGATTCGATCGCGATCCACCGTGTACAGTTCAAAGGTGGGGATGATTGTCCTGACCACAGGCACATCAATCCATGGCTGGGACAGGTCAACGACGATCGCGTGTGATGCTATGCTGCGAAGTCTCTCTGTGATTGCATTGATGTCTTTTGCAGGTGTGTTTGATGAGAGGTCAGGAATCTTTGCAAGCTCAATAGTCTCGCCGTCCGCATACCAGAATTTGTTCATTCGTTTCATGCGATCGTACCCGGCACCTTTAACAAATCCGGTTCGGTTCTGCACATCCTCTCGTACACCTGATATCTGTGACAGCCTGAACTGTGCAGCCTCTGTAAGTGCACGATAAACCGCGTGTGCCGGGTTGAGATATGCGCCTGCGCCCATCACCAGCATTGTTGGGTCCCGGGTCTTGATATCGTCGAGCACAGCAACCACGACCGCTATCTCTGTTGCTGAGGGCAGAAGCCATAATTTCACAGGGATGCCGGCTTTTTCAAACGTGTTTTTCAGATCGTAGACTATGCCGTCGTCTTCATGCAGAATAATCTCTCTGCCAGTGGTCCGTGAATATTCGGTTATGCTCAGGGCGTCTCGCTCGATCACCTCGAGCAACCCGTGCACAATGGCTTCTTCGATTGTGTTGCCTGAGGCGAGTCCGTTTGTGTTGCTGCGAAACATGAACATTCCGCGGGTGTATGGATGGTATACTGCGTTGGAGGGTACAAGTACCTCGCTCTCAGTTAATAGGTCCCACCCAGGGGTCCATTCGAGTTTTGAATCGTCTGGAAGTGGTTCCGGGAGAAACAGTGTTTCAGGATCGATCGCATTTTTTCCCTTCAGGTTTTCATAAGAATCGGTGAGGTTCTCCGTGTTAAACGTTTTACCTTTGAAATCGGCGTTTGTCTCAGGTATCTCAGCAAAACATCTCTCAACAGACTCCATTATCGCGGATATTCGCGCATGAATTGGGGTTGCGCCCTTGCCCGAGTACACCGTTATCGCACCGCAACCCGCACTTGGTCGATTTGCCGAGATCACAGGAATCCCGACTCTGTCAAGATGTGTGATGTCTGTAAGTTCGGTCACTCCGATGTCAGGAAGGAGTTTCTCAACGTTGGAAAGTGTTGTCTCGTAATCGAACACCCGCTGGGTGCCCGGCTGATATTTAATCTCATGATTAATTGTTAGCTGCATGGTTTTTCATCTCAGGTGGGGTCACTTATTAATGCAACCCAATGACGCACAGGCATACGTAAACTCTGCCCGCGGACTAACTGCCGGTGACGTGGTACAAAAAGGTTTATTATATTATGGGTTTTATCTATTTTTGGGCGAGCCCTCAGAATCTTAGCCCTTCATGCAGTCTCCCATGCTCTCCGGATCTTTGCGTTGGCAAGCAACGGCACGATCTGGTCGATCCGCTCCTGCGTTTTTTCAAGCAGGGCGGGATCGATGACCGGCATCGCGGGTACCGGGACCACCTCCCGCTCCGGAATGTCCGCAACAACCACATGCGAGTGATCGGGGTGCATCCGCTCTCCTGAAACGATGCAATCAATGCTTCGCTCCCACTCCGTGCTCCATGCGGTGTCACATAGCGGTGTATGCGCAACCGCTGTCCTGCAGACCGTGATCGCATCAAGCCAACATGCGTTCACACATGCGCCGCAGAAGGTGCATAGGTCTGGCACAACCTCGATTTTTTTATCGGGAGGAACATACCATGCATTCGCAGGGCAGACATTAAAGCACGCATGGCATCCAAGCGGGTCGCATTTCTCGAGATGATTCTCGATAAGCCGGATTTCACCTTCAAACGGCTTGAAAATGTCAATAGCCTCATAAGGGCAGACACTTTTGCACCAGCCACATGCTACGCAGTCGTCGCTGACCGAGAGCGTGCCCGACACAGGGGGCGCGGACACATTCGCATCTCTCATGCCTTCGACCTTGATTGCATCTTCAGGGCAGATATCCTCGCATAACACGCAGTAATCACAATTATCTTCGTCGATAAGGATGTTCTCAAACGGTACCGGGTCAATCGGGGTTATTTCACCTTTTTCTTTTGGAATAAGTATGAATGCATCGCAGAAATATGCGCAGATTCCGCA
The DNA here is from genome assembly GCA_004211975.1 of Methanosarcinales archaeon. Lineage (GTDB taxonomy): Archaea > Halobacteriota > Methanosarcinia > Methanosarcinales > Methanogasteraceae > Methanogaster_D. The sequence goes on from RXIK01000127.1 coordinate 7,450, forward strand.
GAAGTTGCATTTTTCAGGGTTGATCTTGATCTCGCCGGTTATCCCATCTCTGAAGGGTAGGATCTCTTCTTTCTTCGGAAATGTGTATTTGACTTTGATTGCGTCCGAGCTGCATACGGGTTCGCAGAGGCTGCACGGACGGCAGTTTTCATTTGCCTGCGCTTTTGGCTCGATATGCGGGTAGCATTCCCGTTTTATGGAATCCACCCCATTGATATCCATCTTAACCGCTTTTGTCGGGCAGAATGCTGCGCACATCCCGCAGAATGAGCATTTATCCGGATCAAGGAGCACGGGCGGTGCATCCATCCCGGTCCCGATGGCTTTCATGTCGCTGAGTTCAAGTGCATCTGTCGGGCAGAGATCAACGCAGACGCCACAGCCGCAGCACCGCTTATAATCATAATCGATCGTTTTTGTGGTCTTATCAGTATGCTGTGTATATATGATGTGTGAGTCTTCAACGGTCTGCGTGACCTGTGGGTGTACGGGCATCCGGATATCATGTTTCGACTGAACGAATAAGAATGTACTCTATATATGGGTTTGATAACTCCCGCGGCGCATGAGACGTGGTGTCGCGCCTAAAACAATCTTTTTTTTCAGTGGTGTATGTTCGGGAGATTTTCGAAAAGTCGCAACCATTAAGTAACTACACCCCAAACAATAAAATAGAAATCCAGACGTGGGACTGGGATATCATGCCAACAAAATTAGCAACAGGGCTATGCATTGGAGATGGTGGTGGTGCAGCAGTAGCCAGAGAAGCTGCAATGCAAGCAAAAGATGAGTTAGAAGGTAGCAGGATCGATTTATCCATTGTGTATTCCTCAAGCAAGTATGATCTTGGGGAAGTTGTGGATGCGGTGAGGAAAGTCACCGGCGATGCGCTTTTGATCGGTGCTTCTTCAGCAGGAGAGTTTACCGAAAGAATAGTTGAAAGTGGAGGTGTGGCTGTGGGTTTACTCTCGTCAGACGAGATTAAAGTGTTCACTGCCATGGCAGAAGGTGTGACCGGGGATCCGGAAGCAGCAGTGAAGGAAATTGCAGCAAAGCTACCTGATGATGTGGCAGATCATCCATATACGACTGCGATCGTCATGATTGATGGCTTATCCGGTGTGGGCGAGGAGGTCGCGCTGCTCGCCTCATATATCTTTAACCGGGAGCTGAGTATTGTTGGTGGTATGGCGGGCGATGACTTCAAGATGAAGGAGACCTTTGTCTTCTGTGACGATCGCGTTGCTACTGATGCGCTCAGTGTCTGTTTGTTTGCATCTAAGATGCCGCTCTTCACTGGTGTTAAGCATGGACACATCCCTATAAGCCGGGCGCTCAAGGTGACAAGGGCGCAGGCAAACGTGCTCTATGAAATCAATGGTGCACCTGCGTGGAGTGTGTGGAAGGAAGAAACCGCAGAAATCGCCCGGAATATTGGTGTGGACGTGGAAAAACTTGTTGATCCGGCGGAGATTGCACAGTTTTTCACCAATTACTCGCTTGGTCTTGCTACTGAAAATGAAGGTCAGTACAAGATACGATGGCCTGTTAGCATAAACGATGACGGCGCTCTTAATTTTACCTGCGGGATTACTGAAGGAGCTGTTTTTCGAATTATGGATGGTAGCGATCAGGAAAACCAGATCAACGCCGCGGAGGATGCTGCCGTATTAGCAAAAGAGTCTGCTGAGAACGCAGGTTACTTTGAATTTGCAGGGGTGCTTGTTTTTGACTGTGCAGTACGGCAGTTGATGCTTGGAAGCAGATTCCCGGAAGCGGTGGATCGTTTCAAGAAAGTTCTGCCTGGAGTCCCTCTTCTGGGCTGGGAGACTTATGGTGAGCTTCGCCTGGAGCCTGGACAGTTCAGCGGCTTTCACAACACCACGTCTGTCGTCCTGCTCCTGCCAGATGACAGCATGACCGCATAGCGCAGAGAATAGCGTGGGGCAATAGATATGCTATGAAAATGAGGAAAAGTGAACTGGTAAACACTTATGCACAGAGTATTGGTATAGGCGCAGCCAGAGAGCTTATAAACAAAAAAATAAATGCCGCAGCACTTGAAGATAAGGAAAGCTATACCGGAGAGGCGATAACCAGGATCTGCGGTGAACTGGAGAAGGAAGGGGGTCTGGTCCGGATAGTTGCACAGACCTTCCGGGTCCGGATGGAGCGCAGGAAGTCTGAGGAGCAGGGGCTACTTCTCGACAACATCGAGACCCAGATATGGTACCTGACGGATGTGAACACCTACGGGGCAGTAAACCGAGCACGTGCAGAGTTTTTGGGGAGAGAAAAAGAAGATGTTGAAGATAAAAGCATCTATGATCTGATTGGCAGAGAAGAATCTGATATTTGCAGTGCAAGTAACCGGAAGGTCTTTGATGGGAAAAAACAGGTTCGTACGGAAGTGTGGGCTAAGAACAGCAGAGAGGAGGCGCGCCTACTATCCATCACAAAAACACCAAAACTGAATAGCGATGGAGATGTTGAGTATGTGATCTGCGCAGCGGAGGACATAACCGCGCGCAGAGCTGCTGAAGAGCGCATCAGGCACCTGAACAGCGTGCTTAAAGCTATCAGAAACGTCAATCAGTTAATTGTGGTTGAGAAAGATCGAAACAAGCTTATTAAGCGTGCATGCGATGCTTTGATAGAAGCCAAAGGATACGATGCTGCGTGGCTTGCACTGTCATTGGATCATGAAACTTTCGCTGCGGTCACAGGATCCGGTTTTGAAGAATATTTCTCTCGTTTCTGTGACTGTGTGGTAAGTGACAAAACCCCCTCCTGCATCAAAAACACACTCCTGCGAGATGATCAGTTCACAATTATAGATCGGTCACAGGGATGTGGGGGGTGCCCTCTCGCGGGCGCACATACTGGCAACGACACCGCGATTGCACGTCTCGAACATGCAGGAAAGTTTTTTGGACTGATCGCCGTATCGCTCGCACCAGATTTTGCTGTCGATGAGGAGGCAAGGGGGCTTCTTGAAGAAGCTGCTTCAGACATATCGTTTGCACTCCATGATATAGAACTGGAAGAGAAACATAACCGTGCTGTGGATGCACTCAAAGAGAGTGAGGCGCGGTACCGGGCGCTTTTTGAGACTGCTAAAGACGCTATATTCCTGACTGATGAGGTGGGACGGTTCGTGAATGTCAACAAAGCGGCTTGTAATTCGCTTGGATACAGCCGGGAAGAGTTATTAGAAATGCATATCAGCGATATTGATGCTGATACCACCGGGCAAGAGGAATTTCGGAAAGTTCGGAACGGCATGGTAAAAGAATCAACGTTTGAGGTGAACCATCGGAAGAAAGATGGAACACTTCTGCCTGTGGAGGTTACCGGGAATTTCTTTGAGATTGGTGGAAGAAAACTATCTCTAGCGATTGTCCGTGACATCACCGAGCGAAAGCAGGCGGAATATCAGATAAAAAAGTCACTATATGAGAAAGAGGTCATGTTGCAGGAGATTCATCACCGCGTAAAGAATAACCTCCAGGTCGTGGCGAGTTTGCTCAGTATGCAAGCGCGCGCCACCAGCAACCAAAGCGCGAAGGATGCACTCACCGAATCCATGAACAGACTAAATACAATGGCTCTTATCCATGTTCAACTGTATGGAAATAGTGATTTATCAGAAATAAATATGCGGGCGTTTGTGAATACGCTGCTGAAACAACTGCTCCAATGCTACATGGTTCGGAACACAAAAATCACCCCAACGGTCAATGTAGCTGATTACCCATTCCCAATATCCATTGCAGTTCCTGCCGGGCTGATAATCAACGAACTGTTGGCAAACGTCCTGAAACATGCTTTCATTGGCAGAGTCAAAGGGGCAGTTAAGATTAGCATTATTGTGCCGGAGAATGGCAAGATCAGTCTGACCGTGAGCGATGACGGCGTTGGATTGCCAGACGGGTTCGATATAAATGCGACCACCTCGTTTGGGCTGCGTCTGGTACGGATTCTAGCGGAAGATCAGTTGCACGGGACTTTATCAGTCACACGTGGTGCGGGCGCAGGAACAGCTTTCAAGATTGAATTTGGCGTGAATGAAGTTACCCGAAACTAACCGTTTATTGTCTGGCACGCTGAGCGTACATGTGTCAGATCCTCAAGGGGAATATAGTACTTGCTGTACCGAGCGCCCTGAAAATCCCGGAAGTCTCCGGCACGATCCTGGACCATAACCGTGGCACGCTTGGTTATACGTGATATGATTCCACGATGAGTCTCCCCGCCGTATTCAAACGATACTGTAGACCATACCCCCATATTGTGCTGCTCCTGGGCAAGTTCTGCCTGAGTCACCAGTCTGTGAGTGACCGCAGTATGACCGAAGATGTTTTGGCTCAGGCGTTTGAAACGGGGCTTGGAACAGCTCGTAGAATCAAAAAACACCAGCTCTATCAGGTGGATGATCTCATGCTCAAGGATGCGCATCGTTGCGTCTAGCCGGTCACGACATACAATTCCGTTTACCGTTACCTCCCGCTTAACGCCCCCAAACGTCTGGAAGATCAATGCCGTTGATAAATAGATCGTATAGTTGTCAGTACCTTTAGTGTACGCGATTTTTCCGCCGGCTTTGGTCATTCTTTCCGATAAACGAAAAAAGACATTCCCATTGTGCTTGTTGTGAAAATACCTATCAAAGAAATGGAGATCGTACAATTCAAACAGACGTGCAAAGTCTTTTACCGCAATTGCATTAAAATTCCCCTGACCTATATTTTCAGATTCCCGAAGGATCTGGCGATATATTTTCCGGTTCGTTCTCCGGATCCTGCCGGGCGCGTATTTGAGATCGGTTAAATCCTTTTTCATCGGGTTTCTATTCCCCTTTTCTCCGGGAGACTGTTGATCTCATAATTGAAAGCCCGGTGTTTGTGATAGTTACTAGTTGCCACACGCACCCCTCCCAGAATCAACACTAACATAGTTACATAATTCTTGGAGCCTTAAAGTAACCATCCTTCTCTTTTGGCGCATTTGCAAGTGATTCAACCTGATTCAACGATTCGGACGCGGCATCTTCTCTGAATACGTTGTTAAGTGCGAGTACATGGTATGTTGGCTCAACCTCGGTCTCCAGTTCATCAATCTTTTCAAAATAGTCGAGTATGTCGTTCAACTGCTCGGAATACTGCTTCTTTTCATCGCCGCTTAATTTTATGCGTGCAAGTAATCCAACATGTTCGACCTGATCCGGTGTGATCATGCTATGTTACTCCGGTAGCATGGTACATATTAGTATCGTAGATATCCCTGACATGGTATATAGTCACGCAAACACATATATACAACCCGGACTTGCTATATATGCTATGCATATATCCTGCCCACCTATGCGCGGGTGGTGCTATGTACCGCGGCATATATAAATGCACATACTGAAATATATTCGACGACGGTGCCTGCCATGACCACAGAGAAGAGAAAAGTACAATTAACCGGCGGTTCAACGCTCATTATCTCGCTACCGATCAAATGGGTAAGAGAAGTCGGAATAAATCCCGGCGACGAGGTTTTCATAACCCCCCAGTTAGACCGATCACTACTGATGACTACCGCGCCAAAGACCAAGGAACGGATGTACGAGACAACCATCAAGCTGTTTCCTGACGAAAGCCCCGAGAACAACCTAAGAATACTGATCGCCCATTATCTGGTTGGATATGACATCATAAAACTGATCTCGCAAAAGGGGTTCGGCGCATCCGACCGAAAATGGATCAAAGATGCCGTGCGAAAGCGACTGATCGGACTTGAGGTGATAGAAGAGTCACATAACGAACTGATCCTCCAGAGTCTGCTAAATTACCAGGATCTACCACTAACAAAGACGATGCAGAGCATGTCCAGAATCATTTCCTCAATGCAAGAAGATGCAATGCAGGCGCTCCGCAACAACGACACCGACCTTGCACAAGATATTATTCAGAGAGATGATGAGGTTGATCGCTTCTATCTCCTGATCATCAGGCAGCTAAAAGCTGCAATCGAGGACGTGCAACTGTCTGAAAAAATCGGACTATCACATCCAAGAGAATGTCTCGGATACAGGCTGATTGCGAAGAGCATGGAGCGAATCGGCGATCATGCCGAAAAGATCGCGAGAAACATCATTAAAATGAACTGTAACGTCGATAACAGCGATCAAATCTGCGAAATGGGGGCTATGGCACAAGACGTATTTACGCGATCAATAACATCACTTTCCGGAAAGGATATGAAAGAAGCAAACAATGTCATCATGGATGCGGAAAAAGTCGTTGCAATGGGGATCTTAATCAACAAAGAAAGCAGGATAGATTGTGATATGACCGACATCAGCTTCATCCTCGAGAGCCTGCGAAGAATCGCCGAATATGGCGCGGATATCGCCGAGATATCGATCAATCTAAATACAGAGGAACTACGAAATTCCTACAAGCCCATGAAGAGCTAAAAAACACCAGCCATGAGCATAAACACGTAGATCGCGGAGACTACCATCGTTGAAAGCAGTGCAACATGGACTTTAGTGAACCTGATAGCCAGAACAGTACCTACGAGTATGGCAAGCCCAATTATAAGCGCGTAATTAGACAGTTCGATTGGTGTTTGCAGTAGTACAACCATAATTCCTCCAGAGATGTGTTAATATTTAAGGCTTTCGGGGTTGTGAGCCACCACATACATGAGCCAAGATTATTATACCAAAGCACCATATTATATCACAATGCAAATTGCAGCAACCCTCGAACTGCCGGACAAACCCGGACAGCTTCTGGCAGCACTCACGCCGCTATCCACGCTTGGCGGTAACATCATCAGCATCGTGCATCATCGTGACCAGAGAACGTCGCGTGGCAAGATCCCGGTGCAGATTGTGTTTGAGATCGATGAACATAATCACAGGTCGCTTATCGATGCACTTGGTAAGAACGGTATCGACATTGCAAAAATCAATGAAAACCCGCTGATCGAACGGGCGTCAATGATCCTGATCGGGCATATCCTGTACACCAACATCATGGACACAATTGACCACATCGATCGCACCGGATTTGCCGAGGTCACAGACATCTCTATCGCGATGCCTGAAATCGAGGCGGAATCATCCGCACATATAATCATCGAGGCAACAGGCAAGTCAGAACTTGCGGCGGCTGTGGATATCCTGAAAGATATCGCTGATCAGAAGGATCTACTCGTGATTGAGCCGGTGCGAAATTGAATTGGGGCGATTGGGGTGTATAAGTTGGATCACACTTTCACCGGAAGGTTTTGGAAGAAATTAGGTACTGCATAGTCCCAAAATGTTTCGGCTTCACATACACCCCCGCCCCCTAAATTTTCCCGCAATCCAAAGCCCCCTTCCGCGTCCCACTCTCACGCTCTATAGTTAAATTCAGAGACCTTTTTAATTTTTTCTGGTAGGTTAACAACATGATGCCAATCCTGCAAACAGTGGCATGATATAACTTCCGAAATCAGTGAAATCAGTGTTAATCTGCGGCAAATAAAACTTTTATCCACAGATGAACACTGATTTCACCGATTAACGATATAAATGACTTTTAAGATCGATAGCGCTCAATTTTATCAGTTGTGCGTGCACAAGACAACCCCGGGTAACCAGAAAATAATAAAAAGTCTCTAAATTCACTGTTTGGTCACAGTAGCCCTCATGTCCCGGGTGTTCATAGTGTGATCGGTTTATAGTTTCCGCGGCAGAAGACCCCGCTACTTGTAGCGGGGGGAAGTCACGAACTAAACCCCCTCGCGATCACGCCTCCTCTACCGCTCGCAGATCAACGGCAAGCCCGCGGCTTGACCCAACCATCTCAGGTCCGCTCATCTGCGCTCGTCCCACCCCGATCGCCATGCTGCCCTGCACGATCACCTCGTCCATCTGCCTGATCTGCGGATCTGCCTCGATAACGCCGGGCGCAAGAACTGATCCTTTCGGCAGGAAATCATCGATCCGGACCCGGTAGATGTCAGGGGGCATCAGAGCGGCTCCTGCAAGCGTGAGTGAAATCGTGCCATATCCGGATGAGCTCGCGATCCGTGCGCCGTCTACAAATATCCAGTACCCGGATCTGCTTGATTTTATCTGCGCGTGGTCCGGGATCAACTGTTCACCAACCCCATGTCCAAACTGGTAATCAGCGATTGCGCGAGCCGTTCGAAGCCGGAATGTTTTTTTGCGTGATTTTAGTTCTGCTCTTGATTTTGCTGGCTGCAACGACACGCCGCTCACAACAGCCTCCCGCATGCGGGCGAGCGAATCCTCGGCAAGGGGGCTTCTACCATTGATTGCGGAATACGTGATCCGGGTTCCCAGATCCTGCTCCACAGTCCTGCAGACCTCTGCAAACCCGCCGCTGACATGTGCTATGATGTTTTCGTACGCATGTTTCTCAAGATACCTGCGCAGGCACGAGGCTACCCACGCAGTCTCATCAAGACCCCACTGCCCGGTAACAGCAATATCATAGTGAGCCGCAGGGTAAATGGTCTCAAGCTCTCTTGGAACGACCCCGAGCGGCGATGTCAGTATGATCTCGTGCACCTGCCGCCGGTACCCTGAGAGTGCATCAATGAACTTTGCATGTGACTTTGAGTATGAGTACGGTTTTCTTGCGGAGCATGGGAGTATCACAAGAGTGTTTGTGTCTGACAGGTCCGGCGGAGCAAACCGCGAGAGCACCCGCTCGGCAAACCGGGTTACCTCGACGCGATTTTGTGATTCGGCGGTGTTTGCGATCAGGGTGTTTTTCCGCATCGTCGGGGTTCTTTCTTCCAGATATGTGTGCTCTTGATCCAGCAATCTGATAACCGCTGTGAGGTACGGGAGCGACCTGCATTGTTTCTCCACATAGTCCCGCAAGACCCCGTCAAGGATGCATTCACGCACCAATCTTAATTCTTCGTCCAGTTTGATGATGTTGTGGCGCGCAATCAGTCTGGCTCGCTCCGGTCCTGCCATGCCCCGCAACTGTTCCGGTGTTCCGATTTTTGTGCAGACCTCACAGGCACACGGGAATTCACGGAGCCTATCAACGGGTTTTTCCCCATCACGTGTCAGATACCGATCCTGGTATCCTTTTATGATTGCGGCGGTGTCATCAACAAGATCAACCCCGAGATATATTAGCACTGCAAGATTCTCGGGAGTTGCAAGCGCTGGAGCGTACAGGGCGGTGTCAGGACTGGTGTTGTTCTTCAGTTTTATCACGGTATCGGCAAGCAGCCTTGCCTGATTTTCGAGCAGGGCTGCCGCACCGATCACATACAGATCGTGTTTTTCAGGTGCGGCGGTCTGCATCGGGTGAACCACCTCGCCTGTCGCACAATTACAATGACTATGGGATGGTTCGGATGTGCCGCTAAACAAGCCGGATCGGGGCAGAGCGCGGTCGATCAGTTCTTGCGGCGCATATCGTGGCAGTGATCGATGCGGCAGTATCAGCAGCTTTTCCGGACCCGCTGATTCAATCACACAATCATCAATCATGTGATCATCCCACACACAGCCACAATCAATGATGCTGCCCTTACGTCTGCGAAGCAATTCAGAATTCAGGATAGCTGGTGTCCGGATTCGCCGGTCCAGCATCAGTCTACCGATTCGTGCCGCACAATCCCTCTGTGTCACCTCAAAATATCTTGTTATTTTAACACCTCCACATCATCCGCATTCCACTGCTACTGATTTTGAATGCAGTATGGCGCACTGATAATCTGTGTCTGCTACCGCAAGAATAGCGCAGGTTACGCAGATCCGGGTGCCACATCTGTAACCTCCCTGTACGCCGCAAACATCTCTGCCCGAATGTCATCCGCCTGATTAGTGTCAGGCTCTGCAAATAGCCACACCTGATCCGCGCCGCCGTGCACAATCCTCGGGCACGCGAGCATGTCGGTGCTCGATAGCCGATATGCAACCTCAACACCGCTCGGCGCGATCCATGCGCCGGTGTCTGTGAGTTTCATGACCAGTTTGCCCCAGTCAAACTCACTTTTCGTCCTGATGACTGCGCTCAGATGGACGCGCTCTCCTGCAGCGCTCTCCTTAATCTCGCTGTTGAACCGCTGGTATGCAGGATCGTTTCGGTCCACTGACGCCTTTCGCAGGAAACGCTCTGCCACGTCGGCAAAGAACGGGGCAAGCCTGCGATCATCAGGTTTCGGTGTTGCGAGCGATACCCCGACAAATGTGACCGCACTCACCAACACACCGATTAAAACGCCGTGTTCAATGAGGAACGGTGAAATATCATCCAGTTTTCCAAAATACGTAGCTTCCGCAATGATCAGTGCGATCTGGGTGCCACCACCAATAACCAGCCCTGCAAGAGCGCCCTGCGCGGTTGCACGCCTCCAGAAGAGCGCACCCATAATCGGAAGAAAATATGAGGCGGTGCCGATGACGGTTGCCATGATAACCGCATCCAGTACGGTGTCAACACGCATGCTGATTGCGGCAGAAACAATAACCATCATCACGATCAGTATGCGGTTGATGGTTCGCATCTCCCCCATGGTCGCGCCGGGTTTGATGAACCGCTGGTATATGTCTCGTGATAAGCAGGATGCGCCCGATGTCGCAAACGTGTCTGCACAAGACATAGATGCCGCGGCAAAGCCGATCGCGATTGCTGCGATCAGTGCAGGCGACGATGCAAACGTGTCCAGGATGAATGTGAGGTACAACTGTTCGGCAACATGCGGATCAGGCGGCACATCATACAGCGATTGTATCCCGATCGCAGCAAGGAAACATGCGCCGAACACAACCGCAACCAGTGCCGAGCCAATAAGCATTCCGGACCGGGCGGATTTCACGTCTCTTGCCGCCCATACGCGCTGCCACGGGTCCTGCTCTGTGACCCAGCCCGGAAGCATGGCGATCTGCATGATAAAGACACCAACAATCCCGCCAAGCGCAAACAAATTCCAGAAACCAGGCTCCATAGCACCAAACAGGTCAGAGACAGACACGCCCGGTCCGTGCGCCGGCGTAAAGAGCGCAAGCACACCAATCAGAACCGCAAGAGCTGCGAGGAATATAAACTGGACTGTGTCCGTCCAGATAACCGCCCGTAGACCGCCGAGTGTCACATAGAGCGAGATTGCGATGACCATGATCGCCGCCGAATAGATCGGGGGTATGCCATAGAAGACCTCCAGCACATAGCCAAACCCCTTAAAATCCGCAACAGCGAAGAGAATCATCACAATCGTGATCGCAATCGCAATCGGCGCCCGCAGCACCGGACCATACCTGATCTCAATCAGCTCAGGCTGTGTGAGCGACGGGAGCCGCTTGATACGCGGAACAAGAACAGCGATCAGCGCAAGCGCAATAATATTCGGCACAACAAAGATCCAGACCGACCCAATCCCAATCGATAAAAACATCCCGGTAACACCAAACAACGCACCCGCAGTGAGCCACGACGCCGCCGCAGACATCCCGATGTTCACAGCCCCGATCTCCCGCCCCGCAATCCAGAAATCAGTCATAGTCCGCTGTTTTTTCGCAAAATGCCATCCGATCGCAATCAATGTGGCAATATATAATATAAGTAATATCAGGAATGTTTGCATGTTATCTTATCCGTATTAGTTTCGCGCAATAAACTATATAGTCGTGTGGGGCATCTGGCTCAACGGCATATATACCTGTCGTTTTCTGGCAGTGTACTATTGTCTCAACAAATTAATTTTAGACAATTTTATAGTCTCCGCGGCAGAAGACCCCGCTACTTGTAGCGGGGAGGAAGTCACAATCCAGCCCCAACCTCTCCACCCCACAATAAATTACGGAGCATCCGCGGAGGGGGTCGCGTACTGGCGTGAGCGCAGGAGGTGGTGTGGTGCAAGTAGATTTGTTGGCGAGGCATGGGGGACGAGTGTCGGAATGCTGCTCGAACTTTGTTTATCATTTCACACATTTGCGCTGTTAGGCGAGGTGTTCACCAACCCCCGGTCAAAACGCGCCGAATCTGCTCCGCCGAAATGTCCGATTGATCCAACTTGGAATAAATCGTCACAAGAATGATGTTTTCGGGTGTCAGGAGGTGGTAGATCAGGCGATAGCCAGAACGTTTACCTTTTTGGATATCACTATTGCGAACACGTACCTTAAATATGGTGTAGTGCGTCCTTGGCACTTGGTCGCCCATGACCTCACCTGCCTGAAGTTGGTTGATCACTGGCTGAACGTCAGAGCGAATGTGCCGGTACTTCCTGGCAAGCGCTCGCAGGTTACGCTTGAATTCCGGGGTAAATTCAACCTGCACAGGTTCGGCCGGCTCACTCGGCATCGATTCCATCCCACAATTCAGATACCGGTCGTGTTTCGCCTGAGCTTGCTTCCTCCCAGCCCTGACGGAAGCTGTACTCTGCTGGCTTTAACACCACACTTTCACGAAACAATCGGACAATCTGAAGCAGGTTCGGCAGATATTCTTGTGGCGTCTCTTTGATTTCACGAATTAGCCGACTTTCATAGACAGAAATTTCAGTTGACATGATCGCTTCTCCTTCTAATTGTGCATTTCATCTAACTGGTACTTGGGTTTTTCGGGTGTGTTTGCAAAGATTGTTCTTTCTGGCGAGTGTAGAACCAATGCGCACGCTCTTAAATGTAGCAGTGATTGGATACTTTTCTACTTGCCCCACCTCTCCAGTCCTTTTATAACATACCCCGCCTTTTTAAGACGCTCATCAATGAGTATGAGTATTGACCATATATGCCATCGAAAAGAGAGTGATAATGTATACATACCAATGTAATATGGTGTGTTTGATACCGTCATTGGAAATGGTATCAATACCCCGCAGAAGGGCGACCATTATGGCACATAGTGCTAACGCTAATGCGCCAAAAAATAGTGATTCAATAGAATCCTCCTTCCCTTTTACATCTTCCTTCATCATCCCGATAACTTCTGTATATGTGCAACACTTTGCATATATCTTCGATTTGAGGTTATGCATCCATTGCGCATATCCCTTCCATTCTAACATCCCGGTCCACGGCGAATTATGTCTCCAACCGGAATCTTCCCATGGCATTCCAGCATCATCACCACATGATCAGTCAAAAACGTTACCGTACAAATCATGGCGGAGTTCCGCGTTTCATGCAGTGAGGATAAGAAACCAGCTTATCTAAAGCCTTCTTGAGAACGCACTCCTGAAAAACCGAATTTCCGATAATTCAAACCCGAAAAAATCACCCCACAAACAACGTTGGTTCGGGGGTGCTTCAAAAGCCGCTGATGGGATTCGAACCCATGATCTGCTGATTACGAATCAGCCGCTTTACCAAGCTAAGCCACAGCGGCGTGGTGTAACACACTCGTGTCAGGATGCATCAGTCATGATGCGTTCCATGATGTGTTATGTTATGTTTGCAATCCCAACATTTAAGGGTTGTGACCTGCCGATGTCATGTATATGAGGATCATCGCATTTGTGGGCATGCCGGCGTCAGGCAAATCCCGGGCAGCCCAGCTGGCACGCGAGCGCGGTATTCCGGCGGTCGTGATGGGTGATGTCGTACGGACAGAGGCAGAAAGATGCGGGCTTAACCAGAGCGACACAAAGATCGGTAGCGTGGGCGACCGACTGAGAGCGGAAGAGGGGATGGACGCGATCGCGAAGCGCTCTGTGCCAGCAATCCGAAAACTCAGAGACAATGCGGATATCGTGGTGATTGACGGTATCAGGGGGCTTGCAGAGGTGGACTTGTTCAGAAAAGAGCTGGGGAATGATTTTATGCTGATATCAATCGTTACGCCAATCAAGATCAGGCTGGAGCGAATATCCCGCAGAAAACGATCCGACACCGTCACTAATATGAACGCACTGAAAGCGCGGGACGAACGTGAAATAAAGTGGGGACTTGATGAAGCCCTCGAATCAGCTGATCAGGTCATCATGAACACCGGTACGCTCGATGAATTCCTGGTAGAAGTTGGGTCTGTGATCGATCATCTGCTGAGTGAGTGCGTGAGTGAGTGATTACCATGAAAAAAGCTCTTGTAAGTGTATATGACAAAAGAGACGTGAAAAAGTTTGCAAGCGACCTATCTGGTATTGGGATCGAGATAATTGCAACAGAAGGCACGGCAAATGAAATTTCACAAAACAAGGTTCCTGTGACCCGCGTATCTGAGTTTACGGGGTTTTCGGAGATGCTTGGCGGTAAGATAAAGACTCTTCACCCGGCAGTCCATGCTGCAATTGCAACAGCGGATATCATGGTTGTTGTCGTGAATCTGATCCCGCTAACATCAGTTGAACGCATGGACATTGGCGGCATCACGCTCCTGAAATCAGCAATAAAGAACTTCAAAAACGTCGCCGCCGTAACAGACCCCGGACAGTACGAGGGCATCATCGAAGAGATCAGCAGCAACGGAGAAGTCTCCGGTGAGACCCGGCTAAAACTTGCGGTACAGGCATCTGCATACATTGTAAACTATGAATCACGCGTCCACAAGATTCTTGAGACAACACTGCAAGGCTAACCGTCACGGTGGTCGCCAACCCTTGTTGGATGTAAGACCTGGAAAATTCAGGTGAGCCGAACACCCCCTGGTATGCGGATAAGTGGATAGGGGCTAAACAGGAATTGCTGACACGTGCATAATGTTTATGAATAGCGCAACCCTATTGCACAACCATGGATGCAAACGAGCATGGTGAAATACCGGTTGAACCTGCTTTTGACTTTCTGCGAACATTATCCAGGGAAGAGACGAATCTTAAGAACATACGCAAAGCCATCCGTGCCATCGAGCGATATGCGGAAAACGAAGCGGTAAGTAACATCTATAAGATACAACAAGAGATGCTGAAGATCGAGAAGATATTGAAGCAGACCCAACTGACCGATTTTGTCGAGGAAGATGTGGGGCAGCGCATACAGCCAGTGAAATCAGAGATGCCGGAGTGGGAAGAGCAAGCAAAGAAGAGTTTTGGCAAGAGGCTTGAAGACGCGCTGAAACAGGCGGATTTTGAGTTAAGTGGACACTACCCGTTACTCAAAGTGATGTTTTACACGTTGGAAGTGAAACTGGAAACTAACAGCGTTGTAATCTGGTACGGTCCCGAGCAAGAGCGGTTGGACGCCTGTAAACTCATTCCTGAAACAGCAGCTAAAAAACTGGGGGCAAGCCACAAAAAAATCGTTAATCGCGATCTTAATGATGAAGTATTCCTCTTAAACTTATTTGAAGCATACAAGACCGCAGCTCATCACACCAATAAAAAGATAGGGGACTCAATTCCTGTTTCAGACATTCTTCTGGAGTATGCACTCCTGGTACAGAGCAGAAAGTTCAGAACAAACCCGGTTAAAAGCAGCTATAAGGAGTATGGGCGCGTCTTCTTCAGTTATGACCTATATCGGTTAACGGAGCGAACGATAGAGAATCATGAGCTGAGCCTTGTTACTGCCACAAGAGCCTATACGAGACGACGTGCAGGGTTTCTCTGGGTTCCATCCAATGAAAAGGGAGATGGCACATATATCTCGCACATCAGGTTTCGGGAAGTGTGATCATGGAGTTGGAGTACGGGGCTCATGAAGATGGAATAGACCCGATCTCAGCAAGAAAAATCATAGAGATTGTCGGGGGACAGGGAAATCCCCCGGAATATGGATTCCAGTACTTCACAGCAGGATTGGACAGCTATCTCGAAACAATCGATGAGGACTACCTTGGAAGTTTCATAAAAGACGGCGGTTCAGCATTTAAAATGGTGATTGGAGTATATGGTGGCGGAAAAACCCATTTCCTGTACTGTGTCCGGGAACTTGCGTGGAACTATGATTATATTGCATCATACATCGTTCTGAGTCCTGAACAAACGCCGTTTTACAAATTAGAGCAGGTGTACAAGACCCTCGTTTCAAATCTCATCTATCCACAGACCCCTGAAGAACTGTTGTCAGGGTATGACCGGGGGATCGAGGCGGTTATCAAGGCGTGGTACAACCGGAAGTATCAGGAGATAGCAGGAAAACTGCCTGATGATCTTGCACGCCAGGAACTTAACAATTATGCGTCAGCACTTGGTCCCTACGAAAGCACGAGCTTTAAAAACGCTGTGAAAGAGGCTTTCCTGAGTCTAAACGAACGACGCGACGATGATTTCACGTTGATCATCCAGTGGTTGAATGGCGAGAACCCCCCCAGAAACCTGCTCAAGGACCTCAGGATATTTGAAAGAGTGGATAAGAGCACTGCGTTTAAGATGATTCGCTCTCTTGTCCAGTGGGTGCGAGACCTAGGCTACGCAGGGGTTGTTATCCTCATGGACGAGGCTGAACAGACCCCGAGCATGACCACAAAACAAAAAGCAGCCCTTCTGAGCAATATGCGGGAATTAATCGATGAATGCGGACATGCCAACTTCAGAAATGCGATGTGGTTCTATGCGGTTCCGGATGAAAACTTCCTCGAAGGCAGAACACAGGTGTACGAGGCACTACGGCAGAGGCTCTCCTCGGTCTTCGACGCAGAGATAAACCCAACCGGAATCAAAATATACCTCGAAGAAACATCCGAAGATCCAGTAAAACTATTATCAGACATCGGAAGAAAACTATCCGCAATTTACGAGGTAGCATACAGCGTAAAATTTGAAACAGGCGCGCTCGATGAGACAATAGCCGATATTGCGAAAGCCGCGTACGAACGAAAACTGGAAATCGGATACAAGAGAGAATTCGTCAAAAATATCGTTGTGGCACTCCATAGATTGCGTAAAACCGGGAATGAGGGGTGAGCGATGCAGTCTGTGACGCACACCATATATGGGGTCGGGGAGGTACAACAGACCCGATTCGGTGGATTCGAGATATCCGCCCGGTTTGAGGACGGCATCCTGCGATGGGTCAGGCAGGACGAGCTTGAATTCAGGTCAGGACCCACACAGGCTCCAGACGTCAAGATCGCAGGATCCGCAGAACCAATATTACCGGAAGAGCGGTTCAGGGCAAGAAAAATCATAGAAGCACTCCGGTTAGGCATCGTTTCTCATGGGCAGGTGGATGAGTTCACGTTTGGACGAGATAAAGCAATAACACAGATAAACGAGTGGTTGAACGTGCCGGGCAGCGGACCTCTGATAGTTTCCGGAGAGTACGGGGTTGGAAAGACGCATCTCCTGGATTACACCTACTCATCCGCCCTCAAAAAAAACCGGGCGGTTGCACTGGTCGCGCTTGACCCGGGTGAACTGCCCCTGCACAAGCCAAAGGCAATATATGAGGCAATAGTTCGTTCGTTCAAATTCAGAACGCATAACGGAGGCTTCAGGGAATTTCTGCGGGAGATTGCAGCAAGCCCCGGATGGCACGAGTTACAGGAACACGAGTACCTCGGGACAGTGATCGAAAAAATACGAGCCGGAGAAGATGACGAGCAGATGTATGAGTGGATCGAAGGAGAATCAACACACAAACCAAAAATGTATAATTATTCAACATGCGGAAATATTTATTGCTACATACTAAGCGGGATCAGCTGGGCTGCAAAAAACATCCTCGGACTTGAAGGACTCCTGATCCTGTTCGACGAAGCCGAAAGCGCACACTCATTCTGGCACACAACATACCAAAACAACAAAAGCTGGAACTTTTTAAAAGGGCTTGCTCTAACCAGCAACGACGATTCAGTGTCACTAAAAGAGGTCAGCACGAACAAATTCTACAAGCACCAGCTCTACAAAGGCTGGTGGGGCTACCACAGCGACTTACAATACTGCGGACACCTCCGACTACCATTCACATGGCGCATCCCATGCAACCTAAAAATCCTGTTCGCATTCACCCCCGACGACGAAATGTTCGAGATAGAACCGCTAAAAAGCACCCGGAAATTTGAGATAGAACCAATCAGCGCAGAATACTATGAGAACATCTCAGAGAAAATCATCACCGTATACAACCAGGCTTATGACTTCCAGGCAGACCCGCACGTTCTTGAGCACATACCAAAAGACAACACCCGAAAATTCACCAAAGGACTAGTAGAAGCCCTTGACCTCACCCGATATCATCCTGACACGCCAATCCGGGAATTACTGGACATTTAGGGAATAGTTAGATGGCAACGCCGATGGTGGCACATTCAAAAGCGCCCTACTGAAGGTTGAGGATTGTGACTGGATCTTATGATCGTACTTCTATCGCGTTAGTTGCCGCATGCAGGATCATGAGTGCGTCAAGCGGTGATGTGGCTGTCGCGGGGTCCCGGCTGCCGGTAGCTGCGAGATGGAGTGTAAAGCAAAACGTAACAACGCCCTGATACAGTGGGGGGTAATGGGTGCCGTTGTCAATACCATGTGGATTCACAGCCAACATCATGGAGTCCACACCTCTATGAAATTGACTCGTTCAAAGTCCGAATCATTTGACGCGATGTGTTTGATCCCCAATCGATACATTGCTGCTGCGTGATACGAATCAGTGGTCACCAGCCCGAACTTATATCCTAAATCCACGGACTTGTTGAAATCATCGATCCGCGCATCTTCAACCCTTAATCCGCAGAGCGTACCGACATAATCTCTAAATTCCTCGACAATACCATAACAGGTCCTGATGAACTTTTTATCCTTTAGTTCATCGTGTATCTTCCAAAATCGATCAGTACCTAATAATTCACCGGCTTTTGCGATTAACAACTTGTACGAGACCTCGTTAAGCACTAGGGGTGTTGTAATTGCCTTAATTTCCATATACTCTATCCGTTCAAGAAAATCGATGCACGCACGCCCATGCGTTGGATCGGACATTCCGCACGTGTTTTTACAAAAAGATCTATTTTTTGCAAATGGTGAATAGTGGCTGATGCTTGCGATTTTTGGGTTTTGAAGATAATCACTTTATTAAAATATATATTTTTTACA
>RXIK01000108.1 GCA_004211975.1 Methanosarcinales archaeon
GTGTTTTTACAAAAAGATCTATTTTTTGCAAATGGTGAATAGTGGCTGATGCTTGCGATTTTGGGGTTTTGAAGATAATCACTTTATTAAAATATATATTTTTTACATGGACATGTAAAGCCTCCTCGGTTGAAATTGGATAGGCTATTCCACCACAGTATAACAATAATATTCTTTAAATGTTTAAAACCACTATCAGTAGAAATTATGAAAAATGGATAGCGACCTGCGGAATGTCAGTTTTATGTTGTTTAGGTTGTTCATGTTTCCTGTGTGGAGATTGTCCAGCAACATAACATCATGTTCTTTGACCAGGGCAGACAATAGTTTTGATCCAATGAATCCTGCTCCACCAGTTACCAGTATGTTCATGGACACTTCAATGTGTGTCAGTACTAATAGGCTCTGTTGTGTTGGTGGAATTGTGCGTGAAACTTCTGTGTGTGTGTGGTGTGTTATGCTCACAATTGTTTGATTGCACAGATGGTTTTGTGGTATTTGATGTTGTGATGTGGTGTTGGGTGTATGTGGAAGTAAGTTGGGTTTTGGCGGGTTGAACCTGTTTTCGGAGTGCGCTTGCAGGACCGAAATGTTTATATATGATTAACACATTCACTAAATTTGGTAATACTTCATGTTGATAATACTACATAAAGTATTACAGTATAGAAAGAGGTGCAATAAATGACAGAACATGTTGAACCCGTTAAAGTGCAGATGCATCTTAGTGAGCTTGATCTCACCGGCATCGACAAAATAGCCGAAGACGCCGTGGACTTCGTGAACAACGGTCAGATGAATGTGAAACAGGCATCATCATGGGCTATCCACCATCTTGAGGATCCATGGGGATTTCCATCGCTCAACACGCTGTATCACAACATGGTTGATCGGTTAGCGAACAACTTTGAGGCAAAGCGGGAACTGGTTACATACATTCAGAGGTGGTGAAACCTCCGGGTGGGTGTGTCGATCAATTCGGCACATCCGATATTTTTTCTATCCTATGTGGCACTGATCCTGCGCCGGATAATATCTCGCAAAATGCACTGGCTACGCTTGTGTGCATATTTTGTTTAAAATCAGCAGCATCATAACACGAATCGCACGAATTACCAGGGTGCGCCGAGCAAAATCCGTGTTCACACAGTGATGTGAAAATCCAAGCCTCGAGAAAAACCCGTCCATCACCGTCAAACAGAACCCCCACCCAAGCACGGGTAACCTGCTGATGTGATGTACCGGGGGATGCTACGACACAATTATCGTGTTGGTTATGAAAATCAGAGTGTTTTCACTGCGTTTTTGATTGTGCACCCCACAAATCACGCTGCAGAATGGGCTATATGAAGTCACGCGGCGAAGACGGCACGCAGAGAGTTGAGGTCGCCTCGCCTCTGCAAACTATAGCAATCTTGGCAGTAAACCGATACAACCAAAAAATTAAAAAGTATCATATTCCACAAACCTCATAAGTAACTAAATAAACGTCATACCACGCACATGGCTCTGACAATGTTCTGTAAGAGTGTGGCAGAGGGTTTTCTGCATTATCAACGCCCCTATAGATCCAGTATGGCGATAGCTGAAAACACATATCCGGATGCAATATCGTGCGAACAACGAACAAAAATGCCATTTGAACAAACTATGTGATTACATACACCACTTGCGCGAACCCGGGGCAACCTTTCGGATTGGCGACATGGGAATTCGATGGCTGGAAAGAGAAATTCGGCGTTGTCGTTCTGGATGGTGACGCGGATGCAAAAGAGGTCTGAAATGGTGTGATCTGGCGTTTGTCACGGGGATGACGATCATTAACGGGACGCTTGAGCCAATACTTGAGAATTGTGGGGGGGATGCGGTTTTTTACGGGATTGGCATCGTGTGGGTTGCTGAGTTGATTGGGCTTGAGAGGTTTGTCCAGGGTTGGCGTGAGGGGATGGGAAAATATCGAGGTCTGTTATTTTTGTAAACCCTCCACATACCGCTCTACTGCCCGCCTTGATGAGTGCCACACGCCCCCGATCTTCACCGCATCGAGAGCACCCTGTCTTGCTCGCAAGCTCAGATATTCTTGAGAGTAGGGTGCACTGTCTGCAAGTTCTTTTAGCGGCACCAGTTCGTCAGCACCGCCAGAGATTGCGAGATACGACGTGAGGCTCTGGTCCACAGCCCTTGTGATGAAGTCGGTGAATGGCGCAGGATCTCCGGCATCTGCCTCCCGCAGGCACCGATAGTATTTCCCCCGGTCTTCAGTCATTATCACTACAGGCAGGTAGCTTTTCGAAATCAGGTACAGGTTTGAGAGGAGACGTGCCACCCTGCCATTACCATCCGTGAAAGGATGAATCTCAACAAGTCGATGATGCAGGAATGCTACAGTCTCAACCGGATGCTGATGTGGACGATGTGGATGCGTCACACTTTTAGCAATATCCCCGATCAGTCGGTCCATTAACCCAACCACCTTTGACCAGTCAGGTGGCGTCTTTTTTGCTCCGACTATCCTCACGTTATGGGTACGGTATCTGCCGGAATCTGTTAGAATGCCTGCGGTTACAACCTCGTGGATCTCCTGGATTGTGACGTGGTCTATCGCTCTGCTACCTTTTGCGAGATCCTCTATGAGATCAAATGCTCTTGCGTTATTGGTTGCCTCGATGTGGTCTAGAAGCGCCTTACCGCCAATGGTTATGCCGGTCTCCAGCACAAGCTTTGTCTCAGAAAGTGTCAGGGTGTTCCCTTCTATTGCATTGGAATGGTAGGTGTGCAGCAGCCGCATCTCCTTGTGAAGCCGTTTTACGACGTCTGCCGGGAGGGGGCGGAGCAAATTGATCCTCTGCATCTTCTCTGATATGCGTGATAGAAGTTTTTCCTGCATCGGATGGTTTTTTGGCATGAGGAACATATCTGGCATCCAGGGAGTATATCGGTATCGGCATGGAATCATGGTTTCCGATATGCCCGACTGTGGGTAAGTGCTCACCGAAAAATAAAGTAGTAAAGTTGTCTGATGGCACTCAACATCCCCGACATTCGTGTGATTCGTTCAAACGTGTCATTCGTGATCCCTTCTTCTGATTTTAGGTGGTGTGCCAATCCGAGATAGTTAATAGAAATGAAAGAGTCCGTGCTATAATATCCATTATGATTGGGTTATACGTGCAAGCTCAATGCCATGCGGAGTTTTAAAAATGGTCTAACAGTACAAAAGACCGGTAATCTGTGTTCATCTGTGAAATCTGTGGCAAGTAAAACTTTTAGCCACAGATTAACGTGGATTACACGGATTTCATCAATCTACTCATTTTCAGGTTTCCCTCGTACGGCGTGTTATGATAAACTATCGTAGGTTAGGATATTACCTGATTTTATCACGAATTTTATGAGTGAACGAATTTTAACAGGTTATTTTTTTGGCAAGCCCGGAGTACTCTTGTTTTGCATGTTAGGATAAATTATCCGGGGTTATACCGCTACCAAATTACTGTGAGAGCTTTTTTCTATCTGTTGTGGTATTGTTCTGGCAAGGGTGGGCATCTTACAAACTGATATGCTACTTTCATAGCATACTTATAAACGTATAAATTTATGTGTATATTTTGTTTAAATCAGCAGTAGAATGTGAACATGCAAGTTACATGAATGTACGATCTGCTACCAACTACCACATATTATCAGAAACAATCCGGGGTGGCATGCAGGCAAGCATGCCCCCCGTACGTAAACACAATTATTCAAGTTTTGATATTGCGCTTTCGGTCCAGACTATGAGCCTGCCTGCGTGCGTGCCCGGTGCGAGCATCTCGGTGTTCAACCGGTCACAGGTTATGATGTCCACGCCAGAAATGTTGCGTGCAGCTTTCTCAATACCGCGATAGTCTGATGCCACGATCAAGACGCTCTTTGGCTTCTTGTATTTTCTGCCTCTGAGTTTTCCTCTGCCTGCCCTGATCTTTTTTCCGTCTTTGGCACGAACCACATCGTCCCAGACGCTGATTAACTCCAGTACCTTGCAGACCTCGGAGGTTTTTGTCAGGCTCTCGAATGCATCCTCAACGATGATCGGAAGCTTGACATCCGCTTCGACCCGGTGTCCTCTGGCAGCAACGAGTTCGGGATTGGTTGTGGCGGCGATTGCTGATCTGATAGCAAGTCTTCGCTCCTTTTGATTGATCTTCTCGGTCCAGTCCTTCTCTGCTTTTGGCGGGTGCGCTCTCCTGCCGCCCTTTGTCTGCGGAACTCGTGCAGCCTGATTGGAATTTACGAGCCTTGGTATCTGTGCTATGCCTCTGCCAGAACCAAGAGACCGCGCAGAGGTTCTCATGCCTGCGTACGCGCTCACACCATACGGCTGCCTCCGGTTCGCCTGCGCAGCAACAACTGCTCTTTTGATGATATCCGGACGATACGCCTCAGAAAATACATCCGGAAGCTCAATCTCCCGTAAAGGACTTCCTGATAAACTTAAAACATTGCTCTTCATTTAATCATCCTTGTTTGGACTGTGTGCTGATGTGCGTGATCACTGGAGCATCCCACGCCGGTTTTTCACGTATGCAGTGCCTCATCCGGATCAGTCGCTTCGAGGGTCCTGGAACGCTTCCTTGCAGCATCACATATCCGTTCCTGATGATGCCATAGTTTATGAATCCTCCATCAGGCATTACTTCTGCGCTATCAGCCCCGATCTTCAGGATGCGTTTGTTGTACTCGGTGCGCTGATAATAGCCGGTCTGCCCCATCAGCGGCACAGTTCTGCGGACATAAGCCGGTTTCCACGGACCAAGATTACCTATGTGACGCTTCTTCCCGGTTCGGCTGTGCTTGCCCTTCTGGAGCTGCACACCCCATCGCTTCACAGGACCTTGCGTTCCCTTTCCAGTGGTGATCGCCACGACATCGATGAAAGCGCCCTCGTTGAATATGTCTGTGATGTTGTACTCCATGCCAAGAAGGGATTTTGCATGTTCAAACCGTGCGACAGCATCCCCGCCAGCAACCATGGTCTCCATATAGTCAGGTGTCTTCTTCGGAATTCCGGTGATGCTTTTTGGCATAGCCTGCACGATCATCCGGATCTCATCCACCCCGCCTTCCTCAAGAGCACCCTCGATACTGCTGTAATCTCCCCCTTCCTTCACCTCTGAGATCATTTTAAGCCCGTAATGTTCATCACGGGAATAAGCGTGTATTGCGATGGCGCGCATCGGCGGAGTCTCGATGATCGTTACTGGCATTGATATCTCCATGCCCGATGTCAGACGTTTCGGGTGGTCATCGATCATTGCCACATGGGTCATCCCAACTTTGTACCCGGCAAAACTCTGTATTTTAGGTTCTGTTCCGTTTTCGGTCCACGATCTAATTCGTGCAACCGGTTTCTTTGCTTTTTTTCTTGGACTGAATGCAAGTGACCCTCGTCGTGGCCTGTGTATCGTTGGCATTTATTAAACCTCTTCTCAAAAGCATCGCTGTATGCTGTATTAAACCTATGTCACGCAAGACCTTAAAACATCTGAATCGCCAGAACCGGAACCGCCCGGAACATGGAACAACCGCGATGCTGATGCCAGGCAAAACCCCGGTGTTAATCTGCCAGGCTGCCCCATCAGGATCATCTGGCGCCCACCCCCAAAAAAGTGTGTCAGACAAAGATCCTCCGATATCCTCAGGCGTCACAGAATAACTCTCAAGACTCTTTGGGACCCCCATGACGTTGAGAATCTGCCATTGCAGGCTCAAAGTTAGAGTGAGTCCCTATGGATAGAAGTGGTAAGCGTTTTTTGGGGGTGGGTCGAAAAACTTAATGCATGCGAAGAGTTAAGATGGACCTATAAATGCATGCTGTTTATGGTGACATCACAATGAATAAAGAAACAACAAACTGCCAAATATTCCGAGATCCGGAAAACAATACTGTGGCTCTGCAGGAGATATTTAATCTTGGGATATATCATCCATGGCAGGACGGTCATAACCCAAATTTCGATGAGTTCTCTCGTGTGATTCTTGATGTAAAAGATCAACATATACAAGGAATTAACTACTTTGTGAATCGCTTGCGTTCCGTTCTTTCAGGCAATGATGAATATGTGATCTGTATTATCCCAACTCATGCCGTAGGAACTGAACCATCAGGTATACGGACAATCGCGAAACAATTATGCTCGCATCAAGTAACTGACGGAACAGATGTTATATCAAGGGCGTTGGAGATTCCAGAGAAAACTATGGGTGGAAGCGGCGACATACAGTTAGAAATAGAATCACTTACTGTGCTGAATGAAAATGCGGTCAGAGGTCGGCAGGTACTCCTGTTGGACGATGTAACAACAACCGGCACATCTTTAAAGGCAGGAAAACACCTGATAGAGCAAGCCGGAGCTGAACTAGTCGTATTGCTCGCACTCGCAAAAACTCAAATGGAACAATAGTCTGTAAAATGAAGCCAATATCCATACTGGCACTATAGAAAACGCCCAAGGTCGGATTGAAAACCATAGAAAAAGTTCTTTCCATAACCCCCGCATTTGAGCCAAGCAACCCCACCGACTTGATTAAGGCACTTAAAAACACAAAATCAAAGTTTGGGAGAATAGCTATACCTGACACTCAAAACGCCACAATCGGCTGGAATAAAGCCCATGAGATATGGGAATATTCACAGCAGCACAACATCCGGATAATTCCAAGATATAGCCCACATTACCCAGAATCTCTCTCGCAAATTTCTGATCCGCCCGCATTATTACATGTATTAGGAAACAGCCACGCCATAAACAGAGATTGTATCGCAATTATCGGGACAAGAAAACCAACAGAATACGGCATCACCATAGCGAAAAGACTCGGCGCACTTTTTGCAGAAAACGGGTACACTGTAGTCAGTGGTTTAGCAAACGGTATTGATACGGCAGCACATCAGGGCGCATTAGAAGCCAATGGTCAAACAGTAGCTGTTTTAGCCAATGGATTAGATACCGTTTACCCCACTAAAAACAAAGAACTTGCAGACACCATAATCAAAAACAACGGCGCGCTTATTTCTGAATACTCATGGGGCACAACAATTAAGCGCAGTTATTTCGTAGCACGCGACCGGATTCAAAGCGGTTTATCACTGGGCGTATTTGTTGTTGAAACCGGCATAAAAGGCGGCACCATGCACACCGTAAAATATTGCAAGAAGCAAAAACGCACACTCATTGTTTCAAAACCCCCACCACACATAATCAGACATCCAAAAACATGCGGCAACGCTCAATTAATCCCAGAAGCTGACATAATCTTCGAGAATTATGATGACCTGGATCTAATAATGGTTGAAATGAGCCGCGTCAAAGATGAGTTATTACCGCATCAAGACAAAAAGAAAAACAACCATACAAACCCAGTTCAGATGACCTTGGATCAACTGAAACGATGAAAACTATCATTTAATTTCACAGCAATAAGCGGAATCTCATCGATCACCAGAACAAGCCGATCAGATGCTTTACCTGCAAGATACTCAAAGCAACCATCCCGGATTGACAGAAGCAAGCGGGCAAGCAAGACGCCTTTAAAATGCTCCATCAACATCAGGCTGAATCTGCATAGAGAGAACTTATTGGTAGGTTCGGTCTTCCCGATGGGTGACCGGAAACACAAGCTCTCCGTGCTCGATGAACCCCCGCAACCATGCGGACCACCATAACAATAAGTATCTCACACCCCAAACAACGATCTGACGAAGACGATTACTGCAACGGTCCCTGATCGTTCCGGTAAATCAACGCTTGCGTATCGACACGATCCATGCCAGGAGGCAAGGGGGATGACAGCGACGATACGCCGGATGGCAGGATGTGAACTCGGGACGTGACATCAGATCATCTTC
>RXIK01000109.1 GCA_004211975.1 Methanosarcinales archaeon
AATCATGCAGATCACCTGTTGAGATTTATATCTCAAACTACAAAGTGGCTGCCCGCATACTAAATATGTGCTACGGTTATATCTATACAAAATCGCAGTTTATGCCGGTGCTGAGTATAGGTAACCTGGATACAATGGTATCGGATCGGGGTACGTATGGTGCACAGTTGCTGGAAAATCTCTCTTTGCGGCTGAAAGAAACAGGTTTGCAGCGGATCGAGGCACGGGAACTTCGGCGTTATCGCAGGCTTTTCCTTGTTTATCCCCAGATACGGGAGTCACTGAATCCCGAATTAACACACATGTTGCCGCGGAAATCGGAAAGTCAAATCCGGGAGTCACTGACTCCAGAATTAAAAACCGCGGGTCTGAAACTGATCGAAAGGCTTTCTTTCACGCATTTAGCGGAACTGATCAAGATCGAAGATCCGCTCAAACGCGTCTTTTATGAGAGTGAATGCATACGCGGAAACTGGTCGGTGCGAGAACTTAAACGTCAGATCACCAGCCTATACTATGAACGCTCGGGCATGTCAACAAACAAAGAAAAACTTGCTGAGATGGTGCAGTCCAATGCGGAACAGGCAGAACCAGAACTGAACGTCCGGGATCCATATATCTTTGAATTTCTTGGCTTGAAATCCAAAGAGGTGATGGGTGAATCGGAACTTGAGGATTCGCTACTCGATAAACTGCAGGAGTTCCTCCTGGAACTGGGACACGGTTTTTGTTTTGAAGCACAGCAAAAACGGATCCTTATCGGCGATGAATACTATTTCATCGATCTCGTCTTCTACCATCGAATCCTCAAATGTCATGTGCTTATCGAGCTGAAAGTGGACGGTTTCAGCCATGAATACCTGGGTCAGCTCAATACCTACGTCAACTGGTACGATAAGAACGAAATGACTTATGGCGACAACCCACCCGTCGGCATTCTGCTCTGCACACAGAAAAACCACGCTCTCGTGGAATACGCCCTCGCCGGCATGGACAATCAGCTCTTTGTGTCCAGGTACCAGCTCGAACTGCCAAAGGAGGAAGACATCAAGCGCTTCATAGAAGAGCAGATGAAGAAGGAGGTGGTGGGATATGAGAAGTGAGTGGCAGGAATATAGGGTCAGAGAACTTCAGGAAATCGCCCAGTTGCGGGTAGAGGATGGCAATCATGGCGAGTATCGTCCTCGTCGAGATGAGTTTTGCGAAGAAGGGACGGTATTTATCCGGGCGTCTGACATGGACCGCGGGCAAGTACTGTTCGATTCTGCCTCGAAGATCAACGGTACGGCAGTTGCGAGGATCCACAAGGGCACTGTCGGTAAACTCGCTATGGTGCCACTCGATGCGCCGCCATTTGTATACCCCCCACAGACTACATTCTGGCGATCTCTGGATCCCGATGCCATCGATCACCGTTATCTGTATGCCTACATGCATTCCCCACATTTCCGTCAGCAATTGAACTCACGAAAGGGCGAAACGGACATGGCAGACTACGTAAGCCCAACTGCTCAGCGCGAGTTCCGCGTGCTTCTCCCCACATTGCAGACCAACGCACCATCACCCACATCCTCGGCTCGCTGGTATTGCGGCAGCCATGGAAACTGTCCTTCGGCTTGAGGATGGAAAAAACCGTTATCTCACAGCGGTAACGGCTTTGTCGATGGCATTTGCCCTCGTCGTACCGCATGAAGAAGCCATCAGGATTCGTGACGAGGTCGGCTTTTTCCAGGAAGTCCGCAGCGGTCTTGCTAAGGCAACGGTAGAGGGGGTCAAAACACCAGAAGGAATGGACACTGCGATTCGGCAGTTGGTCGCGCGCTGTTGCTTCTGATGAGGTTGTAAATATCTTCGCGGCAGCGGGTCTGAAGAAGCCTGACATTTCAATCCTTTCGGATGATTTTCTATGGGAAGTGCGAGAACTTCCATACCAAAATCTTGCTGTGGAGTTGCTTAAAAAGCTCTTGAACGACGAGATCAGGACGAATTCAAGGAATAACGTTGTTCAGGCGAGGTCTTTCGCAGAAATGCTGTAAAAAGCGATACACAAGTATCAGAACCGCGCAATTGAAGCCGCTCAGGTTATCGAGGAACTCAATCTAGCTTGCAAAGGAGATGCGTGAGGCGCACAAGCGGGGCGAAGAACTTGGCATAGCCGACGATGAGCTCGCTTTTTACGACGCACTGGAAGTTAATGACAGCGCTGTTGCAGTGTTGGGTGATGAGACCTTGAAAACCATTGCGCAGGAACTCGTAGCCGCAGTTCGGCGGAGTGTTACCATAGACTGGGCTGTCCGGGAGAACGCCCGCGCTCAAATTCGCGTAATCGTCAAGCGGATTCTTCGCAAGTACGGTTATCCGCCTGATAAGCAAGAAAAGGCTACGCAGACAGTTCTGGAACAGGCTGAGGTGCTTTGTGCGGAGTGGGTATGATAAACGAAATATCATCTAAAATGAATGCAAATGCCCTATGGAATGGAGATTTTGTCTACGACTTTGTGGAAAGTATTCGATTTCGAAGAAGATAATTGAAGCACAAATGAAAGAGGCAGCAGGAATGATAACAGAAGAAGATAAAGATACGATCAGATGCACTTATGTCGGCTTTTGCCATGTTTTCCCTCGAGGACAGAACAAAATGGGATATACGCGGATCGAGCTAACCTCTATAAACTTTGGCGACTCATCCTGACCCTTACCCCGTGCCGCTTCGCTATGCGGGTGCAAGCAGGTGATCTCCCGTGTTAGATAACTAGATAACCTATAAGAGACTCTTCATTGAAGTATTACTAATGTATCCCGCAAATTTTTTTGGATTATTCCCTCCATTCCCACGAGAGACGAAAGTTTTTGTGGCAATGAGCTTTGACAAGCCTTTCTAACGAAGGTGGAATGAAGTCATCAGACCTGCAGTGTCTAAAATCAAATTTCATGGTGTTTCATTAGAGCCGGTTCGAGTCGATGTCCGCCACATAAGTGACTCGATCGTCACGGAGATACTTCAAGGAATAGCGCATCATCTTGTTGTTTTTGCCGATGTCACAACCATTGCGTACGTTGGCGATAAGCCAATCCGAAATGCGAACGTTTTGTATGAGGTGGGTCTTGCTCATGCCATTCGACTGCCGGAAGAGGTTATCTTATTTCGTTCGGACGAAGACCAATTGATTTTCGATATCACAAACGTCCGAGTAAACTCGTACGATCCAGATACTGATCCTTCCACTGCACGTGAATTGGTAATCGATAGCATGAACAATGCGTTGAAGGAAATTGACTTGAAAAGGCACCTATCTGTGCGACGCGCTGCGGAGTCTTTGGATTACCCGTCTTGGATGGCGCTTGCTGAAGCTCAGCATGGAGACATTACACATCCGGTGATGCGCACTATGGGACAAGCGATAGGCAATGCAAGCCGTGCACGTGCAATTGAGAGACTTCTCGATCTGGGAGCGCTAAAGACAGAGTACCTGCAAGTGACGCCTGAGCTTTTTAAATCCGCTGGTGGTGGGCCCGCAGAGAATATGTTTAGGTACCATACTACTCCCTTTGGAAGTGCAATTTTCGAAGAGGGAACTGCGCGTATACTCTCTCCCGAGATAGTTAGTATACTCAAAGAGCATTTCCAGAACGAAACAAAAGACTCCTGATCAGATATGCCGGTTATCCATGACGCTATGCTGCAGGGCAGGAAGCACTTGCATCGATTTTACAGTATCGAGACGAATAATTCAAGCGACTTTCTGTATATACTCTCTGCTTTATTGAGATCACCACGGCTCCGGTACATGTTTTCAAGATTGCCGTAATCACGTACCATCCCCTCTTTCCATCCGAGCGAGACTTTGTAGTATTACAAGACAATCTGGGGCGATTCATGTGCAGTGGAATGCGGAAGACGGTGCGCAGCGTGCTCGCTCGGCTGAAGCAGCACTATTCACAGGATGATAATTTTATATTCAACTAAAACAAATAAGGTTGATAATGACAACCAGTGAATTAAATCCAGAACCAATCAATGTTAAATCGAAAATAAGTGGGACCCTCAGTTTAAAGACCGATTTTTCAGGTCACCATATGTTAAGCGCAGCTCATTTCGCCAGACAAAGTGCTATAATTGAAAAAAACTACAAGGACGAAATTACGGAGGAACTACGTGCTGAACATCGAGCATACGTAACTGGCGCAATCATTGTTTCAGTCGCATCACTTGAGGCAACTATTAATGAAGTATTTATTCGTGCAATTGATGATGATGATGATGATCTTTTTAAGGACTTTGATCCCACGATCCCCAAAGTACTTGCGGAGTTTTGGACATGGGACATAGTTAAAAGATCTCCAGTCATTGAAAAATATCGATGTGTTCTATCTGTGGCCAATAAAGAAGCATTCGACTGCGGAAGCTCACCATACCAAGAGATGGACAATCTTATTAAATTACGCAATGCTCTGGTTCACTACAAACCCGAATGGGATACAGATTTAAAAAATCATAAAAGGATAGAAAATCGGTTAAAGAGTCGTTTCAATATCAATCCCTTTTCTCATGACAACAATGCTTTTTTCCCCAAAAAATGTTTAGGGCACGGATGCGCTGAATGGTCAGTTAAATCAACCATTGAATTTATTGAGGATTTTTACCGCAGAATGGGCTTTCCGCCAAAGTGGAATGAAAAACGATCGGCGAGATTGAAAACTAAGTAACCAAAATTTACGTAGTATAGCTCAACTTTGGGAATTATATATTAATCCAATAATCAACCACCTGCGCCCCATTTCTGCCCCATATTCCCACATTTTCCCGCAATCATGAAATCACCTCGTACCCACAAAACCACTATCGAGCGACCACATCATCACCTAACCAAAACCCACCTTTTCTCGCCTGTGTATGTGTAAGGTTTTTATGAAAAAAGAAGCATTTATAAGCAGTAAGTTGCAATATTTCCATGCACACACAGATCTCGTAACGATGGCATGAATATCTCGTGGCGCAAGTCACATAAGAAAAAGTATGCCCACCTGAAGAACAAGTTGGCCGAGATGTTCAGGATCACGAAAATCGGGGTGCTGCGGCACAATGTGACGATGAAACCTTACCCCTACAACGTGGAATAAGTGTGAAATTGGGCATGTTTCGAGGGGTCTGCTGATAGCGGTTTTTGGTTAGATATAGTCTTCGGTATTTTGGGATTTTAGGGGTAATCGGATAGCTGCGGCTGTTTTTTGGGTTCTTAAAGTTGAGGTATAGCAACTGGATGAACTCGGATATGGAAAAGCTGGCGTTTTTTTCCTGCTGGTTATCCGTGACGATAGACCGCCCGGCGATGCTAACAAACTCGAAGCACCTTGCGAAAATCATCTGGTTTGCCTTGCATCGCAACATACCCTCATTCTGGTTCGATCTCGATTGTCAGCGCGTCGTGTGGGCAGGCGGTTATGCAGGTTCCGCACTGGATGCATTTTGATTCGTCCATTGCAACGCTCCAGTCGGGTTCATAGGTGAAGACGTTGACTGGGCAGATGCCGATGCATGCTCCGCAGTGCACGCATTCGTCATTGTCTCTGATGATTGGGTGTTCGAGCACTGCGACTGATGCGCCTTCGCGTTCGAATGCGTTTGCGACGCGGGCGCAGGAGTCTGCTGGCACTTCGAGCACGATTTCGCCGCTTGTTGCGTCGAGGTCTGCGCGATCCACGTTGATTGCTACGCCTGTGCTGAGGATTACTTTTGCGAGCACGGGGTCGTGAGCTGCTGATGAGATGCGAACGATCATTTTCATGCTGTCACCGTTGTCATTGTTGTCATCACTCTTATCTCCGCACCAGTAGTTTGCTCAGGTCGCCGCTTGTGACCATTCCAATGACTTTTTGGTTATCATCGATCACTGGAAGCGCCGAAATCTTGTGTCGTTCCATTTTTCGCACCGCGATCTCAACAAGTTCGTCGGGTGTGCTTGTGATCACATTTGTTGTCATGGAACTCTTGACGCCGCCGGTCTCGCCGTGGGCTACTGCTTTTGAGATGTCCCATGAGGTGACGATCCCGATCAGGGTGCCGTCATCCGAGACTACTGGGAGGTGGTTGAAGTTGCCTTCTGTGATTAGTTCGGCTATGTGTTTGATGTCTATGTCTATGCCGATGGTGTTGATCCGTCCGGACATCACGTCTCGTACGAGCGGCTGCTCATGGATCTCCCGCATTGGTTTTGCTGTGCCATGTGCCTGGATCTGTCCGGATGGGCTGCTCATAAGGAACTTGCCAGCCGTGATCCAGTTTTTCAGTTCGTCTGCAATCATCCGTGCGGTGTGAAAACTTGAAAGCGGGGCGGTCCGCACCTCTTTTCCATCGATATCGATGGTTCCTGACTTTAGTTCCTCATAAGTAACATCTCTGATCACGGGGCGGTCCCGCCGGGGGATTCCGTAGTCGTAAATGCTTGTCACGAGTTCGGCGTCGCTGACCCCTGCTGCGGCTGCAATGTCTTCATTAAGGATTGGTATTGGGACGCCGATGCCAACATACATGCTGATGCCGTATTTGTGGAATGCTGCCCCGCGAATGTATTTTGTATCCATATCCTTAAGATCGCCACAGGTCATCAGCGTCCCGAAACGGTTGTCCGGGTCGTGCTGGGTTCCGCTGCCGATCACATATCCTTTCGCGCCTCCGAGAAATATTGGTGTGCCTGTGCCGATCGTCCTGAATTCGGGGTCGTTTGAGATCGGTGATAGCACGCCAGCCCCGGAATAGGCGACATTCCCGAATCTTGGCAGGATCGTGCCTAGATACGTGTATATGGTGCGTTTTGTTGAGTTTGCGGCGGCAGCGTACCGCTGGTATGCGTTTCGCGGGTTCACCATCATAGTCTGGTTTAAATCATCGATTGTGATCGTGGTATCCAGCATCTTGCGCGGATAGCAGTCAGTCCCGGATGATTCGGCATGTACATCAATGCTTTTTCCAGCGATCAGGTCCTCGATCACATGTCCTCCGCCGTACGATTCATCCGACGTGGATGGCTGTGTTGCGCCAAGATATGCGTCGACCGCTGCAATCCCGGAGTATGCCTCAACATTGTTTAGGTATACGCGCTGCATTCTGATCGGCGGGTCAGAGTGCCCGAAATTTAAGAATGCGCCTGATGAGCACATAGCCCCGAATGTGCCTGTTGTGACCACATCAACCTCATGCGCAGCTTTTCCCGCGCCATTTTCTCGCACGTATTCGGTCATCTCCTCTGCTGTAAGGACGCAGGCGCTGCCGTCACTGATCCGCTCGTTGATTTCGGATATTGTTTTCGGTGCCATTCGTTATGTGATACTCGATTTCATCATATTTATAGACATTCTACTGTGCAAGCATTTTTCCGGGTCACTTTAGAAAATGATCAAGGGGAGCGCGGAGAGCATGGATGGGTGTAATCGGTCTTACTATTGGTGTTTTGTGGGTGATAATCAATAATATGACTCGGTGTCCTCTGTGGCTTATTTTTTGTGGGGAATAGAATAAAAATAGGTGTTACTGGCTGACTTATTTTGGGTGGGGATTTACGTTTCACCGAAAACCCTGTGTGATTTGATGTGATATTAGCGTGATTTTATGGAATCTGTCTCTATGATAACTATCATGAATCACCGGTTTTTGGATGGTGCCCCCGGGTTAACACTTGATTTAAGAGACTTTTTATTATTTTCTGGTTACCTGGGGTTGTCTTGTGTAAGCACAACCGATAAAATTGAGCGCTATCGATCTGAAAAGTCATTTATATCGTTAATCTGTGAAATCAGTGTTCATCTGTGGCTAAAAGTTTTATTTGCCACAG
>RXIK01000213.1 GCA_004211975.1 Methanosarcinales archaeon
CCCTCCGCACACCGAAAGCACGTTCCAATGAACACGGCGTCAGCAGTGGTGTGACCCTCAACAACCGAGATTGCACGGGCAAGCATCAGTTTAAGATCGGGACTTGTCACCCGGAGCCCAAACTTCTCCTCTGCCGCCTCCACTTCCTCAAGATCGATGTCAGGAAAGATGATTTTTGCGCCAACCTGCTCAGCAGCAGATTCAATCTCACCCTGGATTCCAGTGTATTCAGAGCCGCACGAGATCTGCGCTACCTCAATTTCATTCATTGTTCGCCTCCGTTGTTCCCCAGAGTCTGCTCAAGTCCACCCAAGAATTCGGATATCTTGTACACAAAGTCTTTTGCCGCATCATCCGATGTCGGATAATCGATTTCAAGGATCGGGATTTGTTTTGCGCGGATCAAAAATCCCACGAGTTCACTTGTCCGATGACAACCCATGCATCCAAATCCGATCGGCGCATCCTCAACAAGAATCGCAGCCTCTGCGCTTTCAAGGAGCGGGTCAAGGAGCGACATGCGCCCGCGAACACCCGCCGGAACCTCGACAGCAGCATACTTAAGCCCGATCTTCGGATCATCAGGCGTGATATTCAGTGGCGGGGAATCAATCCCTGCCGTGGTCACTTTCTTCTTGATCTCCTGCATAACTGCAAGGGGCTTGTGACCAAAACGTTCGACCAGATCATAGAGAATTAAGCTGTTACTGGGATATATAAAGATGTTTGCCATATTTCCACCTCGTTAACGTACCATGGTCGATTCTGGTGATTCTGGTATATGAAGATATCTGCGCACTACGGGGAGTTTTGCTACAAACAACAATATCTGAAAGTCACGGGGTGTTTTACAGGTTATCCGAATTCGCGCAAGTTCAGCCAAACATATACACTCATGACTGCACGCATAACAAGCAAAGCCACCCGCACAAAATCCCCTGTGCTGACGTTTGCCACCGATATAAAGACACAGATACCACCACACGCACAACATAGATTTAAATGGTTACAATTCTTATCATGGAAGATATGCAACAAGATATCGATCTTATCATGCGCGCCACAGAGGCGCATCACACATGGTACAGGGACTGCCTGCCCATGATCGCAAGCAACAACCTGACCAGCAACCGGGTGCGGCTCCTTGCGGCAACCGATCTTGCACACCGTTATGCGGAGGGTGTGGTCGGACACCGGTTCTATCAGGGCTGCCAGTACATCGATGAGATCGAGGCAAAGACCATAACGCTCGCACAGGATCTGTTCAGGGCTGAGCATGTTAATGTGCAGCCAACTTCGGGCGTTAACGCAAACATCGCCGCCTTTTTCGCGTTAGCAGACCCCGGAGACACAATGATTTCCCTTGAAGTGCCACAAGGCGGGCATATCAGCCATGTCCGCTACTCAGCCGCTGGCGTCAGAGGTTTGCGCGTGATTTCGCACCCGTTTGACCCGGAGATCATGAACATCGACATAGACCGCATGGTTACAATGATTCACGAGACACAGCCACGTATCGTGCTTCTAGGAGGAAGCCTCTTTTTATTCCCGCACCCGGTCCGCGAGGCATGCGAGGCAGCCTGTGAGGTAGGTGCAAATGTCATCTATGACGGGGCACATGTGCTCGGGCTTATTGCGGGAAACTGCTTTCAGGACCCACTGCGCGAGGGCGCGGACGTGATGACCGGATCCACACACAAAACATTTCCAGGACCACAAGGTGCAATGATCTTCTGCAAAGAAGAACTTTCGGAAAAGATCGATGAAGCCGTCTTCCCCGGCACAGTCAGCAACCACCACCTACACCACCTTGCAGGGCTTGGAGTGACGCTTGCAGAGATGATCGAATTCGGCGAGGATTACGCATCAGACGTGATCGCAAACGCAAAATCGCTCGCACAATCACTCTACGAACGAGGATTCGATGTGCTTTGCGAGCCCCTTGGATTCACAGAGTCACACCAGGTCGCGATCGATGTCACACACACCGGTGGCAGCACCAGAGCCGCAACAAAACTCGAAGCAACAAACATCATCGTGAACAAAAATCTTCTGCCAGGAGACCATGTAAGTGTCACAGTCGAACCATCAGGAATCCGGATCGGAACACAAGAACTAACCCGCATCGGAATGGGCACATCAGAAATGGACGCAATCGCTGATTTCATGAAACGAATCGTGCTTGACAATGAATCACCCGAAAACGTCCGGAACGACGTGATCGAGTTAAAGAACGAATATCAAAACGTCTGCTACTGCTTTGATGATACAGATGCATACGGATTTCCTGCGATCC
>RXIK01000110.1 GCA_004211975.1 Methanosarcinales archaeon
AAGTTTTATTTGCCACAGATTAACACTGATTCCACTGATTTCGGAAGTCATATCCTGCCACTGTTTGCAGGATTGGCATCATGTTGTTCAACCGACCAGAACAAATTAAAAAGTCTCCGGAATCAGTATTCAATAAATGCACCCGATAAGTTGATTCCGTTTCTTCAACAACACTTACCTCAATGTCATCCATAGCACATCTCAAATAGAATGGCTACCGTCTTAAAAGCTTCTCTGGCACCCCATAATGTCAAAAGTCCCGGAAGTACTTTTTTGACGAGATTCTCTATCTCTTGGTGTTTCGAGAGACTCTTCTGTCTTTTCAGATGTTTTTTGGTCTGTCAGTCACAGCATATATCTCGTTCTCGGTCTTATTCAGAATCGCCAGAGAATTGACCCATACAGTGGGATTAACCTGCTCAAAACAGCGCTGCTGCCGGGATATATTGTGGTTGAGGGTGGAAGTGACTTGCGAATACAAGCGCCCGGTGTGAATATTTATAAAAGGTGATGCCCAAATGTTAACCGGTGATGTTGATGTCAGCAACTATTGCGGAAGTTAACATAGGCGAATTTTTGGCACATAAGATTGATAGAGTGATTCAATCAAGATCAATGAGGGGTAGAGAGAATTTTGTCAAAAAAGCAGTCCGGTATTATCTGGACGAATTGAGCATCCGCAACCTGAAGTCGGATCTTTTCAAAGAAACACTGAATACAAAAGAAATCATGTTAAGCGCGTGGAAAAGCCCAATGGAAGCAGATGATGCATTAAAGGTTCTATCTTCTGTCGGCGCCGGAAAGACAAAAGAAACCATTGATAAATCTATACAAACTACGGAAGATGAAGTGGAAACCAAATACGCAAAAGCCTACAGAGAGTTGCAGAAAATCGCATGATCGTAATAGACTCCTGCGTCTGGATTCACGCATTTCTACAAACTGACGAGAAATGTGTATATCCTGAATAGAATATTGGGTGGGGCGATTAAACCAGTGGTCTCGGCTTGCATAGCAAAAGAGATTGTCGGCAATGTAATTTTTGAGGGGCGCAAAAGTGGTGAAGATATCAACTTGCTCCAAACTGCAATCTGGTCTTTATTTAGAGAGCCGTATGTAAAAACAACATTCACACCACTGGATTTCGACAAGATAGTATTGAGAGAAGTGAAAAGTAGGGCTGAGAACATTGCACTGGCAAAAGCACTCAGAATAGAACCGAAAGATGCGCCTATAGTCACACTTGCCCATTATTATGCAGTACCGCTTGTTACGACGGATGTGAAATCGCTTCTGGATATCAAAGAACACATTTATGAACTGATTGATCTTGGTATAATCACTGTAGACGAATTTTTAGATGCATTATAGCCTACAAACCGTCTCTGTGCTCATGGCATCGCGCCACCCAAATAGATATTTAGGTTGTTAGCCCCGTATCTATTTGAGGTATATCTATGACTATGACTACTACTGCTACCACGCAATCAGAAGAAACTTATGATGAGGCGAGGAAGGTTATTCCTGGTGGCGTCAGTTCGCCGGTGCGTGCGATCAAGCCGCATCCGTTTTACACGGCATCTGCCGGGGGCTGCATGATCACTGACCTTGATGGGAACCGTTACATTGATTATTGCATGGGGTATGGTCCTTTGATCCTTGGACATGCGCATCCTGTGATTAAGAGCGCGGTTATAGATCAGCTTAACCGTGGCTGGCTTTATGGAACTCCGATTGAGGCGGAGGTGGAGCTTGCATCGAGGATTGTGTCTCTTTATCCGAGTATTGAGATGTTGCGGTTTGTTTCGTCCGGAACAGAGGCAACGATGAGTGCTTTGCGCCTTGCTCGCGGGTATACTGGCAGGAACAAGTTTGTGAAGATTGAGGGTGGGTTTCATGGTGCTCACGACGCTGTCCTTATAAAGGCAGGGTCTGGGGCAACGACGCACGGTGTGCCTGACTCGCTTGGTGTGCCGTCGGATTTCACGAAGCACACGCTTCAGGCGCCCTATAACGATATTGAGGCGATAACCGACATCATTGAGTCGAACAGGGATGATCTTGCCGCGGTGATCATTGAGCCTGTGCTTGGAAATGTCGGACCGATTCTTCCGGTTCCAGGTTATCTTGAGGCTCTGCGCCGGGTTACAGAGGAGAACGATGTGCTACTTATCTTTGATGAGATTATCACCGGGTTCAGGCTTGCGATGGGTGGTGCACAGGAGTATTTCGGGGTTGTGCCTGACATGACGACGCTCGGGAAGATTGTTGGCGGGGGATTTCCGTTTGGCGTTTTTGGCGGTAAAAAAGAGATCATGGAGCTAATATCTCCATCAGGCGGCGTTTATCAGGCGGGAACGTTCAGCGGAAACCCTGTTTCAGTGACCGCGGGGCTTGCCGTGTTGGACACGCTTGAGTCAGAGGATGTTCACAGAAAACTGGATGCAAGCGGGTCTAAACTCCGATCGGCATTGCAGGATATTGTATCTGACCTGAAATTACCATACTCGGTCTCCGGGGTTGGGAGCATCTTCAAGGTATTCTTTGGGGACCTGCCGCGCAACTATCAGGATACGCTCAGGTGTGATAAAGAGGAATATCTGCGTTTTTTCAGCCGGATGCTTGAAAGTGGAGTCTTCATTCCGCCTTCACAGTTTGAGACTAATTTCCTGAGCATTGCGCACACTGCAACGGATATTGAGAAGACGATTGACGCGTATGCCGCTAACTTGAAGTGAAGACGTGAATAAGCGAAGACGTGCAGAAGTGAAGTGACACGATGACAGATCAGATCATGTTTGTGACCGGTAACCTGCATAAGGTGGCAGAGGCAGCTGCCATCTGCGCGCCACGAGGGATCGTGATTGTGCAGAACGATTGCGGTTATCCTGAGCTGCAGGACGATGATGTTGCGCGGGTTGCTGAGTACGGGGCTGAGCATGTTGTGAGCCGGCTGGGCTGTGCGGTGATCGTTGAAGATACCGGGCTTTATATTGATGCGTTAAACGGGTTTCCCGGACCGTACGCCGCTTATGTTTATGATACCATCGGGAACGCCGGCATCCTTGCGCTGATGCGTGATATTGATGGTGGTGATAACCGGCGAGCCACGTTTCGATCTGTGATCGGGTACTGCGAGCCAGGGGTGGCGGCAACCACTTTTGAGGGCATAGCCACCGGAACGATTGCTCATGAAGAACGCGGGGAGGGTGGGTTTGGCTACGACCCGATCTTTGAGATTGACGGCGTCGCCTTCTCATTGATGGGTGATGATGCCAAGAATAATGTGTCTCACAGGGCAAAATCGTTCGAGAAGTTTGCTGAGTGGTTCATAAGGCGTGGGATGGCGTAACATGCAAAAGCCTTATGCCAGCACCGCACAAACGAGATTCTCATGATATCAATTGCAGCGAAGGCGGTCGAATATGCGCAGCGTTCCGGTGCTGATGAAGCTGAAGCATACTGTGTCACAGACCGGTCTGTCAGCATCAACACCAAGCTTGATCACATTGAGTATGCTAAGGAATCGTTTGCAAGCGGCATTGGCATACGCGCCATTGTGTCTGGCGCTGTCGGGTTCTCAAGCGTGAATCATGAAGATGATGTTTTGCGTGCATCCAAACTTGCGGTGACGTCGGCGCGTGCATCCCAGCCGGATCCGGACTGGAGCATGCTTCCTGCGCCGGGACCCTGTCAGCCGGTGCAGGGTGTCTTTGACCCTGCGCTTGCAGAGATCGAACTCTCAAGGTGTGTTGAGCTTGCGGTTGATATGGTCCGGGGTGTCCGGTCGGTTGGCGCGATCCCGACATCGGGCGGGCTCTCGATCTCAACGTCAACCTGCCACATCCTCAACACAAGCGGCATCGAGCATACCGAGCAGGGGACAATGATGCATCTGTTCATCGAGTGCACCATGAAAGATGGTGCAGCCATATCCACTGCGCACGAGTTCGGCATCTCCAGGAGCTTTGATGTTGATGCATTCGAGATCGGTAGGGGTGCAGCCCGGCTTGCCAGAGAGTCTATGCACGGCACTGCTATGGAGACCACGAGAATTCCGGTGCTGCTTGGACCGATTGCGATTGCGGACCTTCTTGAATACGCGTTCATCCCATCTCTGGATGCTGATAATGTGCAGAAGGGCAGGTCAATGCTTTCAGAGGTCGGGGCAACGGTTGCATCTGATGAACTGACCCTGCTTGACGATGGCTTGCGAACCGGTGGAATTGGAACCGCAGAGTCTGATGATGAGGGAACACCGTCTCAGAAGACCATGCTCATCGAAGATGGGGTGCTGAAGGGGCATCTGCATGATGCATATACCGCGGGAAAGGCAAGCCCGGACATCACGAGCACCGGCAACGCAACACGCTCCGGGTATGGCACAACGCCGTCTGTTGATGTGCGCAACCTTGTGCTGAACTATCAGCGCCCGGCAAGCGACGTGATTGCAGAGACCGACCGCGGCGTGCTTGTCCATTCAGTAATTGGTGCACACACCGCCAACCATTATTCCGGTGATTTCTCGGTGGAGGCTCGTAATTCTTTCCTGATACAAAACGGCGAGGTAAAACAACCAATAAAATCGATAATGATCGCTGGAAATATGTTTGATCTGCTCAAGAACATCGATTGTGTTGGTTCGGATGTTCGTGTTGTCGGCGATATTGTTGTGCCGACGGTGCGTGTTTCTGATATGCAGGTAATCGGTAGTTGAGCTACACACGGACGGTGCGAACAACATAATGCCAGAACACCATCACCATAACATATCCTGGATATTCATGGTAACGCTATATGTATGGATCCTGGTTGCTGATGCCCCCGACCACCACCCCGGTAAAGTATATATCATGACCGCATCCAGATGTGAGCAGCCATGAAGATTGTAATCGTCTCCCCTGACCTCTACAC
Source organism: Methanosarcinales archaeon (assembly GCA_004211975.1). Lineage (GTDB taxonomy): Archaea > Halobacteriota > Methanosarcinia > Methanosarcinales > Methanogasteraceae > Methanogaster_D. The sequence continues at coordinate 4,915 of RXIK01000110.1, forward strand.
GTATGGTGCGATGGTGATCGGCGGAGTCCTTAAGAGTGCCGGATTTGATGTGACACTCACCAAAAATCCGGATGACGCCGCCGAAGCTGGCGCCGACGTGATACTGCTGAGTCTTTACTCAACACTCCATCTCCTTGACGAGCGGATCCGGAATTTCGCATCCGCATTCAAATCCGGATCCGCAGCCCCGGGCGACAGAGCGATCTATGTTGGCGGTCCAATCAGCGCGTACCCGGACATAGTCCTTGGAGAACTGGATGTTGACGCGGTCATCGTTGGGGAAGGGGAAGAATCAACGGTTGAATTACTGAACAATGGAATCTCAGAGGACATCTCAGGAATCGCATTTAGAGATAACGATGAAATCATCGTAACAAAGCCAGAGCCTGCGAAAATCGAGAGACCGATGCCGCTAATACCAGATGACATCGGGAGCCAGAGCATCAGGGGTGCAAACACGTACATCGAGACGCACCGGGGCTGCATCGGCGCATGTGGCTTCTGCCAGGTCCCGAAGTTTTTTGGGACGAAGATCCGGAGCAGGGATATCCCGGAGATAATCGCTGAGATAGAGGAGTTTAAGCGGTGTGGCGTCCGGAGGATCGCGATAAGCGGTGGAACGAGTTCACTATACCAGTATGGCGAATCAGGATCGGTTAACACAAGCGCGTTCATCGAACTCCTGCAGGCAATCGCGGAGGTGATGGGTCCGAGAAACGTGTCGGTGCCCGACATCAGGGTTGATTATGTGGACGAGGAGGTTCTGCACGCGATCCATGACTTCACGATGGGCTGGGTCTACTATGGAATCGAGTCAGGGAGCAATGAGATGCTTAAGGTGATGCGGAAAGGGGTGGACTTGGAAGCAAACGTTTATGCAATCGAGCTTGCGCAGCAGTGTGGCGTTAAGGTTGGCGGAAGTTTCATTGTGGGCTATCCGGGGGAGACAATCGATGATTACGAGCTGACAAAAAGCTTAATTGAGGACACGTTCCTGGACGATGTCTTTGTGAGCATTGCAGAACCGATTCCGGGCACGCATCTGTCGGGGCTTGTGCTCGAGACCGATGATTCGGAGAATCCGACGTTTATGGCGCATACGGGTGAGTATAAGGCGTTGAAACTAACTGAGAGCGAGGCACGGTGTTTTGATCTCACGCTTCATGCCCAGATGTGCAAGGCGGTGCCAAGCATTCTGACTGGCCCGTTGTACAATGCGTGTCTTGAGGATTCCCGGCAGCAGGGCGGCGATGTGCGGGTGGTGACCCGGCTGCTTCAGAAGTACCGGGGAAGTGATGTGCAAGAAAAACCATGAAACAGCTCATGGGTATCCTACTGTTACCAGCACTTGTTGGCGACGCGCAAGACTTGGGTGTGAAATCCGGCTCAACTAATCCTGCGTTAGGGGTGGCTTAGGTGAACCGAAAGAGCCATTACATCATCCTTTTCCTTGCAATCATCATATTATCAACAGCACTCCGATTTTATGCTCTTGATGACCGGGTCTTTCATCATGATGAGGGCGTGCATGGATATTTAACCTATAAGTTATTTAAAGATGGTGCATATCATTATGACCCGACTTACCACGGTCCTTTTCTCTATTATACGACGGCAGCGATCTTTTATCTGTTCGGGGACAGTAACTTCACAGCCCGGCTGCTTCCGGCGGTTGCGGGCGTGCTGCTGGTCGTAACGGTATTCGCGCTTCGTGATAAGCTTGGGTGGCAGGGATCTCTTCTCACAGCAGTGATGCTCGCAATCTCGCCGTCGTTCCTCTACTACTCAAGATTCTTCAGAAACGACATATACCTCGCGCTCTTCTCGCTTGTTTTTGTTGTGTCTGCTGTCAACTATCTAAAATACAAAGACGACCGGCGCAGGTGGATATATGTTTGCATGGGTGCGATGGCGGGTGGGCTTGCCGTATGCACCAAGGAAAACGCATATATTATCGCTGGATTCTTTTTTCTCTTTGCACTGGCTTATGTTATAGCTAAAAAGGAGGTGAACATGAATATGGTGGTTGACACATTGTTGTTCTCGCTAATCTCTTTTGCAGTCTTTACGCTATTCTATACTAATTTTCTTACCGATCCGGACGCGCTCTTCTCTGTAGTTCCGGATGCCATCCGTCACTGGGCAGAGATGCATAGAATTGAGCGTATCGGTGGTCACTGGTCATTTTATCTTCCGATTCTTGTTCGGTACGAGCTTTTAATCACGTCATTCGCGTTGGTTGGCGGGGTGCACTATCTGAGAAAGGGAAATATATTTATGATCTTTCTGCTGTACTGGGGCGTAGCGTCGCTTATCACGTACTCATACCTGCAGGAGAAGGTGCCATGGCTTGTGCTTCACGTCCTGCTTCCGTTTACGCTGCTTGCCGGCGCATATCTTGGGGAATTGCTGCCATCACTCCCGCAGAGGTCGAGAAGTGTTGAAATGGTGGTTATGGTGGTGGTTGTGCTCATGGCAGGATTGTTTATTCATCAAAGTATATATATAAACTATTATGAAAACACCGTGTCAGACGAGATCATGGTACGTGACCTGCCCGTACACGGGCTGATCTATGTGCAAACCACATCAGACGTGCTTGACGTAGTGGATTTCGTTAACCAACAGGTCATGAACAATTCAAATACCAGCATGCTGATAGCAGCCCCCGAAAACGATTACTGGCCCATGCCCTGGTACATGCGAAACTACGAGGACTGCGGATACTTAAACAGCGTTCCTTCACAATCAAGCGCAGATATCGTCATCATCCCCGAGGAAAAACGACATAATATCACGCTCCACTGGAGTTATTCAAACAAGGAATTCACGCTACGACCGGGCTATG
>RXIK01000209.1 GCA_004211975.1 Methanosarcinales archaeon
AACGGTTCAACAGTAAAATTTGGAATCTGGTAACTGGATCGTAAAATCGGTGTGTCGCAATCTCATGATGAAGAGAACGCGAATGCCACAAACAATAACAGAAGCCAACCCCCAACCACACCACAAACCAACGTCGCCAGCGCGTCATTAGCCGATAGATTGCGTGCGTGATTGACTGCAAATACCCATATAGCAACACTCCAGAGCAAAAAAAGTGTGTGGGGGAAAGTGATTGAGAAAACCTCAATTAAAGACGTGCCATTTTTTAGCATAGCTGAAATTACCATTCCAAACGCCGCACCATTTAACGATAAATTGTAACTGCTCAGGGTACCTAAAAACACTATTGTGTGACTTCTCTATATCCACGCTGCTTGACCCGGAACACAATCTGAGCCGAACCTGAAATTTAACCGCGGAGTGTGCAGAGGGACGCGGAGGGGGAATAAACGGTTAACTACTCTGCGATCCTCTGCGCCCTCAGCGGTTATTTTTCTTGCCAGAGTACAGAATCGCAATCGGGGGACTAATCAACATACCTGAAAATAAGAATGAACCGAGAATCAGGGATATAATTATGGATCCATTGTGCTAAATCTCGGTGTCTGCGTGGGCGGAGGGTGCGAATGCAAGCAGGGCGAGTGACACCAACAGTGGCGTCGGCAGCGTCGGAGGTCTGTTCATATTCCGATCGCCTAAGCTGCGGCTATGCTGTATATCAAGAGTATGCATAATAGCAGGACGAATGCTGCCGGTACTGCAAGCACTGTGATGATTGCATGCCCTGTTCCAAGATTTCTTGCGTGCTTGACTCCGAATACCCATATAACTACGCTCCATAGCATGATAAGGAATTGGATGGTGACGGACACCGCCATTACCGGACCATATATCGATAGATGCTGCATCATGGTTTGCCACAGGAGTTCCGGGTTATCAAGTGGAAATCCGACCGCTGATGTTAGAATTAGGGTTGTGACGAGTCCGAGGACTGATGCAATGATCATCGGGATGAATCCATATCCAACGAACTCAAAGACCCGAACAAACGAACCTTCTCCTTTGAACAACATCGAAACGACATAGAATGCAGCTGCATAGAGAACCCATGAGATAAATGGTGTGATAAGATCTGAGATTGTGTTGATGGTTGCAAACGTGCTGAATACAAACGCAACATTTTCCGGAAATGAGTACGTCACTCTAAACAGTACCATGGTGCAGATGGCTGCAATGATGGCTGAAACCAGCACGATTATGAATGGTGTCTTCAGGTTCACGTCTCTTTGGGATAGTTCGGTAAAGAACTGGTCCGGGTTTGTCAGGATGTTTGTTATTTTGGTCATTTCTTCTTTATATTCCTTATATTATTATTGATATATTGTAGATCAGATATAATCCTACAGGCGCGCCAACCGTGATCAGCGCATTCCGAGCTGATAGATTGCGTGCGTGCTTGACTGCGAATATCCATATATTCGCGCTCCATAGCAGAATGGTGATTCCGAGGATGGTGTAAACAGAGGAGAAGTCAATGGTGGGGGGCAGGGTTATGACTATGATCGGTCTGATCCACAATAAAACGATCATCGGGATGAAACCATATCCAACAAACTCAAGACACCGTTTGAATGATCCCTTGCCTCCAAAGAAGATCGAGATTATATAGAACACACCCGTACACAGGAGCCACATGATAAACACCACGAGGAGACTGATGATTGCAACAATCCCTGAAACTATAACTGTACTGCTCAGCGCAATCAGCACGATCAACAACGGAATCTCCATATTCACGTCTTTTGCGGAGAGTTCGCTGAAGAATCCGTCAGGGTTTGTCAGAACGCTTGCCATGTTGATTGATTCCCGATCACCACATTCCAGTCTTATACATCATAGATATACTGTACAGTAGATATAATCCTACAGGCGCGCCAACCGTGATCAGCGCATTCCGAGTCGATAGATTGCGTGCGTGCTTAATTCCGAATATCCATATATTCGCGCTCCACAGCGTGAGAAGGATTCCGGTGACCGCGGATGCCTGCATTGTTGGGTTACTCATGAGCGCTTGTTGAAAGAGTTCCGGATTCTCAACCGAGAATTCGATTGTTGGAAGCACAGTCATCGCCACAACAAGTCCGATAATCGCCCCAATGATCGATGGGATGAATCCGTATCCAATGAACTCGAGGCACCGTTTGAACGAACCTTCTCCACTGAAAAAGATCGAGATCACATAGAATACACCGGCATACAACAGCCACATAACAAATTGCATGATAAGCCCTACAATGGCACCAATCACTGCACCGATGCCCATAAACGTTGATGCCGTCTCGGGAAGTGAGGATGCCACCACATCCAGCATCATCGCGGCGGAAATGGCTGCAATGATAGCTACAACCAGCACAATCGCAAATGGTGTCATTAGTTTCGTGTCTTTTGCGGATAGTTCGGCGAAGAACCGGTCTGGGTTTGTCAGAACATTTGTCATATTAATCACCTTGGTCTTTTGGTTGACCTGTTTGAAGTCGTGTGCGTAAGTACTTAAATATTTCGATTGATCGAACGGTTCAACAGTAAAATTTGGAATCTGGTAACTGGATCGTAAAATCGGTGTGTCGCAATCTCATGATGAAGAGAACGCGAA
>RXIK01000210.1 GCA_004211975.1 Methanosarcinales archaeon
AGTTCGAACGCTTGATATATGGCGTGCAGAGAACTGCAAGAAAAGCGTTTCCACATCTCAACGAATGGTGCGCTAAGAGTCTGTGGGCACCATCCTGCTTCCGAGGATACAGTTAGATCCTGGCAGCGGTTGTGCTGAGTTACATGCAGAAGCAGATGAAACCGACTGCAAGGGGCGCGATTGCACTGGCTCCGTACTTAAGTCCGGGGTTTAGTGACGTTGTCTTGAAGTTGTTGCCAATGCCCAGATGTCCCGCTCTTATCACAACAAGTTTCGAATATCAAGAAACACACGAGTCAGAACCATGGCACCAGCTAAATCAACAGTCCCCGCGAACCAAAGTAATTATGTGATGCCCGAACCATAACCAATACCAATAAACACGAGGTAATCATTTGATATCAATCGGAGAAGCTCTAATTGGCGAGGCGCCAGAACTCGCACACGTTGACCTGATGATCGGGGACAAAGACGGTCCGGTCGGGCAGGCGTTCGCAACCGGGATGACCCAGATGTCAGAAGGGCACACGCCCCTGCTCTCGGTCATCCGCCCGAATCTACTCACAAAACCGGCAACTTTGATCGTGCCAAAGGTGACGGTGAAGAACATGGATCAGGCTGCGCTTATCTTCGGTCCTGCGCAGGCTGCTGTTGCAAAGGCGATCGCGGATGCGGTCGAGGCGGGAATCGTCCCGAAAAAACAGACAGAAGAACTTGTGATCGTTGCAAGCGTCTTCATCCACCCGCAAGCCGCAGATTACAATCGGATATACCGGTATAACTATGGGGCAACGAAACTAGCGCTTGAACGTGCGATGAGCGGGTTTCCGGGGATCGATACGGTGCTTAAAGAGAAGGATCGCGGCACACATGCGATCATGGGCTTTAAGGTTTCACGTTTGTGGGATCCACCATATCTCCAGGTTGCTCTTGACAATCCAAACATCGATCAGATACTCGGGGTCATAAAGTCGCTGCCAGATAGCGATCATCTTATCCTTGAGGCTGGCACCCCGTTGATCAAGCGGTACGGCGTCGATGTGATCGCAAAGCTCCGGGAGGTTGCGCCAAATGCGTTCATTGTCGCTGACCTAAAGACGCTTGACACCGGTAATCTTGAGGCGCGCATGGTTGCTGACGCAACTGCTGACGCGGTCGTGGTATCTGCGCTTGCGCCAACATCAACAATTGACAAGGTGATTGAGGAAGCGCACAAGACCGGGATCTATGCAGTGATAGACACCCTGAATATGCCCGATCCAATGCCAATGCTAAAAAAGCTAAAAGTGCTTCCTGATGTCGTGGAACTGCACCGTGCAATCGATGTTGAAGAGACCGAATATCAGTGGGGCAGCATCCCTGATATCAAGGCACTTGCAGAGAAACAATCTAAGAACATGTTGATTGCGGTTGCAGGCGGCGTCCGGGTGGATAATATTAGCGATGCGCTGGGTGCGGGAGCCGATATCCTCGTGGTCGGACGCGCAATCACGAATGCAAAGGACGTGTACCAGACCGCCGAGATGTTCATAGAAGGACTCGCAAAAGACGAAACAGACCAGTTCAGAGTGATGACCGACTTCTGAACTCCGGTATCCGGCAGAATATTTTACAACACGCGGCGAACTGCTGGCTCACCCCCCCGGATCCCATCGTGAAACCTCAGGTGGGATCCTGGCGCCGCGTCTGGCTCACAACACTCTTATCCCTCTTGACTCTGACATTTTATGCTTGGATCAGAGGAACGCAGATGAACGCATATTTGTTAATCCGGCATCTGCGGTTAATATGATTAAAATAAGTTATAGTAACCCGAAAGTAATAAAATCATTAACATATGTGGATATTCCTTATTTACTTGATTTATCATGGAGATCGATTTCATGAGAATTACCACAGAGCCAGCTTTTGAACATTGACAGATAGGAGATTATGGACAATCCCGGGAGATTACAGGGGAAACCGCGCAGAAGAGTGGTGGTAGGGCGATAGACTTTCTGAATATGGTCAAATATACTATCCCGCCAAAATACCGATTTCAGATGACTTCCCTGCCCTATGACGTCCCTCCACCGTCTGCATAACTGTGTCACTTAACCGCCGCGTAATAGTATTCTCCGCTTGCTTTTTGTTCCCGGTCCAGCCGCGATCCTTGTTCATTGATCCTTGGTCGCTTTGTCTCCTCGTCGCGTCTGAACGTGATGTTTAAATTCTCAAGGAACATGTTCATCCCCTCACGCAGGTCAAA
>RXIK01000111.1 GCA_004211975.1 Methanosarcinales archaeon
CATTCTGCGGTAGGATTACCCCGAATGGAGGGGGTAGCCGGTTAGGCAATCAGTGATGCAGCTTCTTGTCACACGCGGAGGGCGCAGAGGAACGCAGAGTGTTTAACCGTTTATTTCCCATCCTCGTCCCTCTGCGCACTCTGCGGTTAAATTCCCGTTTTAATTATAGTATTCACCACATCCCGGATAGTTCCTGCATAGCGAAGTCCCTTGATAGTGGTTTTAGGTACCTGAGTAGTTACGTTTGATCGCGCCACCGAAAGAGATACACATGATGAACTAAGACACCCACAGTATGAATGTTAGAGATGTTATGCATGATCGGGTTGTCACCTGCCAGATTGATGATGTTATCCGGGCTGCTGCTGCAACATTAAAGCAGCATGATATTAGCGGTATGCCGGTGATGGATGGTGACCGGTTGGTGGGGGTTGTTACTGAGTCTGATGTGTTGAAATTGCTCGAAATTCCGTCGCATGACCGAAGTCTGTGGCTTCCAAGCCCGCTTGAGATTATCGAGATACCTTTGCGTGAGCTGATTGGATGGGAGGATGCGAAGAAGGCGCTTGAGGATGTGGGTGGGCAGCCTGTGCGCACGATCATGACAAAACGTGTGCGCACGGTCTCGCCGGATGATTCGATTGAGGCTGCCAGCACGCTGATGGTGGATCACCGGATTAATCGGCTGCCAGTGATGGATGATGGTGTGCTGGTTGGTATTGTCACGCGTGGTGACGTGGTTGCTGGAATTGCCGGTAAGCAGGAATAGCACTCTGCATTATCTGCCGACATCAAACATGGTAGGCTGTATAATTACCCAGTCGATCTTTGTATCGTTTTCATCGTAGAGGGTTACACGCAGTGGAGTTTCAGGAAGCTCGGATGCCATAGCCTCAACTTGCATATATGCGGCGTCGCCGACTGAAATGGTAAGGTCCTTCTTTGCTTTGCCAAAGAACATTTGCTTGCCTGTTGATTTCCGTCGTACAATGACATTGTCCCAGGTCTTGCCTTCTCTGATCGATATAATCTCGCAGGGGATTTTTTTTGCTTGAGTCATGATTGGGATTGTTTTAGTGGTTTTTAGTGGTTTTTACTGATTTTAATGTCTGCTTGATTCGTGACACGATCCGGATGAAGGTCGGTCTGATGAATTTTTAGCTATATTGAGTTTACAGAACACCGTCACCACAATCTTATTTAAGACTATCTTACCCGGGTAGTTATTCCTGTGATGCGACATTCACCCATAGGTGAAGCGACCGGTATACCTCATCTGATCCTTCTTTGTACAGTAGCGGTTCTAACTTTTGATTGTCCCCTTCAACGGTTGCTTTGAATGTGAATGGCTCTTCCCATGTTTCGTCATGCGCAAGATCGATCTGTTCTGTGTGTATGATTGTCTCATTGAGTGTTACGTACAGCCGATATGAAACATCAGAATACTCGTGGTTCACGACACCGATGATAAACGTTCCAGCATCTCCAACCGTAAGCTTTGTAGGATACTCGTCCGCCATCCCGTTTATGCCAAGCATATAGAATTCTGTGAATTTCTCGCCCTGTTTGGGGGTCACAATAACATATACAACCAGGCATACCGAGACTATGATCGCGATAAGCAGGATGACCGTTAGCACCCGATCAATGCCCCATCCGGTTCTTTTTAGTTCCATCAATTACGTCTGTAGTCCTAACGGTATTTATTCTTTAACCATTCTGCGATAGGGTTTTAAGTCCTGCCGATAAGAATCAGAATATGAATCAAGATGTACGGAATATCGCGATTGCAGCCCTGTCTGTGCTTTTAATAGGCATAATAGCGGTTGCACTATTTTTGTATGCGGATTCCGACACTGTGCTTGCGTTCGCGATCATCGGCGTACCAGCCGCCATCATCATTGCATCATTGTGGTATATTAAATCAGTGAAACAGCGGCGGCTTGAGGACCCGGCTGCCCGCGTGAAGACCCGGGAGCTCCGCGACATCAGCAGGGATTTTCTCGGTTTGCGCAGCCGGATGCATGAGATTGAGGGCGTTCATGCGATCACCATCCAGCAGAGCGCAGTTGAGATGGAGGCTGTCCACGGCGCGATAGAAAGCAGCGGCGGAAGCATTGATCCTGACAGCCAGACGGTTGACTGTGACCCGGAAATCATTAAAGGCGTAACACTATTTGCGATCAGGGAGGTCGGTCAAAATCTTGATCAGGCAAGGCGTGATTTTGTTGATCGGCTGCATGACGATGCGGTCCGGCGCACCGATGACACACGCACAAAACTTGAGGCGCTTAATACCGCGGGATATGATCTTACATCACATATCCCTGAAATAGACGCTCTTACGCTGCCGGATGATGATCTTGAAGGGATTGTTGATTACCTGGATCATCTGAAGATTATCACGGAAAATGCGCTTCGAGAGTGCGCTGACGGTGCGGATAAGCTTGCAACCCACGCGGGCGATCGGTCACCTGACGTGCATGATATACATGGTGTGAAGATCGAAGAACAGATCGGTGCGCAGGACTATGGGGAGGCGGTGTCAACGCTTGAGAAGGGCATCACTGCGCTGAAGACAGCGACAAGAGTGGAATGCCGGGCATATCGTGGCTCGCTGCTCGAGGCGCTCGATATCGCGATCGGAGTCATCGAACATGAACAGTTTACAGAGTTTAAAGAAGAGGTACTTGACGCATCAAGCCCTGAAAAACTTGTGCGACTCAAAGAGATCGGGGATTTATTCGTGGAATTGTGCCAGTCGATCATTGACCGGATGCACGGGGATCTATCGAGCACAGAGGACGGCATAGGGGAGTTCATGCCTCCGGATTACTTCTGGAATGAAAGCGGGCTTGCAGAGAGAGAATTTACACTGGACATGAAAGATGCAAGGGATGTTGATGGTATCCGGGATGCTGCTGACTCGTTTGCAGCCATGGCAGGTGAACTTGCTCCGGCACTAAAGATTGATCGCAGAGCATATAAGATGTTGAGCAGCTATCACCGTACGGTTGAGCGCCAGATACGGAAGATACTGATGGCTCACGATACGGCTACAGCTACGGAAGATGACCTGAAGGTTGCGCAACCGGGCGACTTCCTGCGCCTATATGATTATTACCATCCTGATGCAACGTACAGCGCCAGCGACCGAATGCTCCGTCTTGCAGAGGGTGCAAAGGTGATTGAGAACCCGCTGCCAATCACAGTCACTGACGCTGATGGAAACAAGATTGAAGGCGCAGTTATAACGTTGATGCGTGAAAGCGGTATTGGCGTGACCCTGAAGTACGTGACGGGCGAGGACGGGTGCGTCACAATCGAAAACCCGGGTGATGGCAGGTATCGGCTGGTAGTAGGTGCCGCTGAGTACCGGGAGCATGAGGGTACCGCAGTGCTTCCGGCGCAGAATCTTGATGTCACACTTGAGCGAATCGGTATCAAAGACTATCTGTGCAGGAAAAAAGTACAATCAATCAAGGACGACCTTAAACGATACTCATCAGACGTTTTAAAGGAGCTCGACAAGAACAGCATAATATCAGCAGAGTTCGACATGTACATCAACCGGGAGTACCGTGCGTGTCTCATGTACATACTCTCGGAGGAATATGCCAATCTGCGGTTTGTTTCGTCTGATCCAGGATATCTCCTGTATGATGAGCCAAAAATGGTCTCCAGACTAATTGAGGCAGCTAAAACAATGGGAAAAGACAGTTACGCAACTTCCGACTTTAACATCCCGCTTCCAGCAGAAGAAATCCTCCATCTTGTTAGAATCGCTGAAGAACAGGGCGCACAGATCCCGGTGGATGTGTGACCAATGAGATGGGGCGGGATGTGATCAAGTGACGCTACTTAACCGCGCTCGAAACCACGAGATCACCGAAGAGATCAGATACGTGGCAGAAGCTGAAGAAATTAACGCAGAAAAACTGCGGCGTCTGGTTGCGGCAGGACGCGTCGTGATCCCACGCAATATCTGCTCACGAGCATCACCAGTCGGCATAGGCGAGTGCATGCGCACAAGGATCAATGCCAACGTCGGGACCTCCGCTGATTTCGCCAATGTCGCCGACGAGGTCGAAAAAGCACTGGTTGCGGTCAGACACGGCGCTGACGCAGTGATGGACCTATCAACAGGCGGCGACCCTGACGCTGTGCTAAACGGCGTTCTTAAAGCGGTCAATGCGCCCGTTGGCACGGTCCCAATCTACCGAGCGGTCTGTAGTGGCACGCCACTGCCAAACGTGACCTCAGACGACCTTTTTAATGCGGTTCGCAACCATGCAGAGCGCGGCGTGGACTTCATAACAATCCATGCAGGCGTAAACCGACACGTGGTCGACTGCCTCATCGAAAGCGACCGCATAATGAATGTTGTGAGCCGCGGCGGAGCACTCACCATCGCATGGATGCAGATTCACAACTCAGAAAACCCCTATTATGCTGAGTACGACTACCTGCTTGAGATCGCCCGCGAGCACGATGTCACACTCAGCCTCGGCGACGGAATGCGCCCGGGCTGCATCGCAGATGCCAGCGACCCCGCAATGTTCGCCGAGGTAATCACACTCGGCAGACTCGTTAAACGCGCAAGAGCAGCCGGCGTCCAGTGCATGATCGAAGGTCCGGGACACATCCCAATGAACCAAATCGAACACGGAGTGCGCACCACAAAACAAATCTGCGACTTCGCCCCACTATACCTACTAGGTCCAATTGTCACCGACCTTGCGCCAGGCTACGACCACATCACCGGCGCAATCGGCGGCGCAATCGCCGGCATGCACGGCGCAGACTTCCTCTGCATGATCACCCCCGCCGAACACCTCGCACTCCCAACCAGCAACGACATCAAAGAAGGAACAATCATCACAAAAATCGCCGCCCACGCCGCCGACCTCGTGAAACCAGGCGTACGCAACCGCGCCCTTGCACAAGACCATGCAATGGCACTCGCACGAAAACACCTTGACTGGAACACACAGTTCAAATGCGCAATCGACGGCGAACGCGCAAAATCAATCCACGAAGCAAGACAAAGCAGCGGCGACGCATGCTCCATGTGCGGAGAACTATGCGCAATCGAAGTGATGAAACGAGCGCTGGAAGGGCGGGAGTGAGATTGTCGTCGTGTTGCGATCTCTCCTGCTTTCCAAGCACAGCATAGGCGGCGCAGAACAGTTGGGGGTAGCATAACGTTCTGATGAATAGCATAATCAACAGGTTCCGCACTATCACAGTTTCTTCATTTCTTGTATGTTTTCAGCTATACTCGCGCACATGACATAACTGCGATTTTTGTAACTACACAGGTACGTTGATTGGTCGCACGCTGGTGATCATGTACTTTCCGGCAAGAAAAATAACCGCGGAGGGCGCAGATGAACGCAGAGTAGTTAACCGTTTATTTCCACTCCTCGTCTATTTCTCGTACTCTCTGGCTAAAATTCCCGGTTTGGTTGCCGTATGCTCCATGCCCCATATAGTTCCTGCACAGTGAAGTCCCATGATGGTGGTTTTAGGTACTTGAGTAGTTACCGATTTTTGTAATTGCCAATATCGATCCCGTATACACAAGACCGAGGCACATACAACATGATAGCCGATCAATGGGTTTATTCAATCTTCACGCCCTCGCGTCTTTCCCGCTTTTATTCCACAATTTAACGAGAAAGTCGCAAAGAGAGTTGTCTTTATCGTCACATCTTTCGCGTATGTCAACACATCCCACTGACACATTTGCAAAAAGCTCATTTTGTGGCGGTCTGAAGTATAACCACACGATTACACGGGTTTTCATGAGATTTCTGTGTTGATCTCATGGTTTTTTCACCTCAGCTAAACACATACGTTTTTTATAGCATAAGTTCGCAGTTGTAACATAATGGAGATGTAGTATTACTGATTGAATATAACAGGAGACACTGCGATATGGATTTCATAGACCAGATAAAAGAATTATCTCGCCAAATGCCTACACAATTGGGGCATGTAGAAACGGAAGAGGCAACAAAGAACGCCCTTATCATGCCATTTATTAATATTTTAGGATACAATGTTTTCAATCCTGCGGAAGTTGTTCCGGAATTCACTTGCGATGTTGGTACAAAGAAAGGGGAAAAAGTTGATTATGCCATAATGAAGGATGAAAATCCGATTATATTATTTGAATGTAAATCTGCAAACTCTGATCTGGAAAAGGAACATGCCTCCCAACTCTATAGATATTTTTCAGTCACTGAAGTCCAAGTTGGAGTTCTTACTAATGGAATCGTCTACAAATTTTACAGTGACCTTGAAGAATTTAATAAAATGGATGCAAAGCCGTTTCTGGAGATTGATATGCTTGACCTAAAGGAGCCTCTTTTGGAAGAATTGAAACGCTTTAGAAAAGAGTCATTTGTGATAGCGGAGATACTATCATCGGCAAGCGAGTTAAAATATACGAAAGAAATGAAAAAGATTCTTGGGGAAGAACTCAATTCACCATCTGAAGAATTTGTTAGATTCTTCACAAAACAGGTTTACTCTGGCAAAATGACAAAGCGAGTTAAAGAAGATTTCAAGGATATTACTCATCGTGCTTTCAAACAGTTTGTCAATGAAAAGATAAGCGACAGATTGAAATCGGCGTTGGAACAAGAAGTTGATGGTACTGCCAAAGAGATCGCTGTGTTAGAGGGCAAAAACCTCGAAAAGGAAAAAAATAATGGGGTGGTCACAACAGAAATAGAAATAGAGGGTTTTCACATTGTCCGTGCAATATTGCATGAAATCACTGACCCCGAAAGAATCGTTTTGAAAGATAGAAAACGTTATTGCACTATTATTTTGGATAATAATGTTAGAAAGACGATTTGCAGGTTCTATTTCGACAGTAAACAGAAATACATAGGATTCTTCGATGAAAACAAAACGGAAGAAAAGGTGCAGATAGATAAATTGGGCGATATCTATAAATACGCTGAGAAACTTAAAGCAACACTCGGTTATTACGGGGGAAATGTTTCGTTCCAATCGGTTTCGGACGGAGACGCGAAAAGTATGGAAAAAAAATGAGTGGCACTACGATAGTTAGAAGGATGTGAAAATAAAGGAGAAACATGCCTTATCTTAAAAACACATTCGATACTCAAGAACCTTCATTAAAGGACATATTATCAAACATAGAATCTGGAGAAACCCAATTACCAGATTTTCAGAGAGGTTGGGTCTGGGATGATAATCATATACGAGCTTTGATATCGAGTGTCTCACTCGCGTATCCTATTGGTGCCATAATGATTCTCGAAACTGGTGGTAATGGAGTAAAATTTAAACCAAAGCCAGTTAAAGGGGTAAAAAATGCAGAAAATGTCCTGCCAGAAGAATTAATTTTGGATGGGCAGCAACGTTTAACATCTCTATATCTCTCTTTGAAAAGCGAAGACCCCGTTCCGACGACAACAGAGAAAAAACAAGAAATCGAACGTTTTTATTATTTAGATATGGAAAAATGTCTTGATGCTGAAGTTGATAGATATGATGCAATAATTTCCATCCCTAAAAATAAAAAGATAACAAGCGATTTCGGAAGAAAAGTTGAATTAGATCTCACTATACCAGAATTGGAATTTGAAAATGAGATGTTTCCTCTGAATATCA
>RXIK01000214.1 GCA_004211975.1 Methanosarcinales archaeon
CTGTGTCCAGTACGCTGAGACGTTCGTTCCGCTCTTATAGTGGTTAAACGCATTCGGAGCGTTGCTCACGTTGGCAAATGGAGCACCTACCTTGTTGTGACAGTCGTAACATAGATATGGTGGGCTCTTGCGGTTAGGATGTGAATCAGCACCTGTTCCGTTCTCAAAATGACACGCCCAGCACGACCGGTTCAGATCAGATGCGGCATCGTTCACTCTTCCATGAATCGATGTCGCGAAGACATCCTCATCGATCCGTCTTCCGGTTATGATCCCTTCTTTACCGTGGCATCTCAGGCAATCAGGTCCCGCGTCACCACCTGAAAGGCTCATGTCATGAATCCTGCCTCTGTTGTGACAGCCAGTGGTGATGCATGAAGTGGTCTCGCTCGCATGCGAGATGTTTGCCTTGCCCGGACACTCAAAGATCGGTGCAAACTCGTTGTCCGAATCCTTGTGACAGAACGTGCAGTCCGAGAGATCATCTGCCACGATGATATCACTTCGGTTCCGCGGGTAGTGTGATGCCTGCGACATGTTAACAAGATACGACGCATTTCCGCTCGCATCAAACCCTGGAACCTTCATTGATGAGAGGTTGTGACAGCCATATCCACATGATTCCGAGTTGGTTCCGGCAACGGTTCGTGCTGTGATGTTCACACCTGACTTGAAGTGATTGTAGACGGCTGTTGCGCTGCTGACGTTTGCGTACGCGGGTGTTCCGTTGTGGCAGTCATAGCAGAGATATGCTCTGTTATTGAAGATGTCTCCGTGCCCGTCTGCCGGATACGCACCATCCTGCACGTGACAGCCCCAGCACTTCGCATTGTTGGCGTCGTTCACCTCTATTGTGGCGACCGCCGCCATGTTGCTGTTAACACCAGCATGAACCCCGAGGTTCACCGCGGAGACATTAATATGATACCTTGTCTGCGACGTGTTATCGCCATAGAGTGCATGACAGCCCGTGCAGTTTCCAGTGGTCACAACACGCGTCAGCGTCTCACTATGAAGCCTGCCATCACCATGGCAGAGGTTGCATCCCTGAGCTCCAGCGTGCTGAATGTCCTTGTTATTCGAATACTCTATGAACGGCGTTGACCCGTTGATGTGACAGTATGCACAGTAATCGGTTGAATTACTCACACTGTATGTGCTGACAAGATCCGTTCTACTGTTCCCGTAGTGTGATACGATCGAAAAGCTTGTAGAATATGCATCATTCTCATCGAATGCGTATTTCATCTCATCCCGGTCGTGGCAGCCCATGCAAGACTCTGAGTCGGTGGACTGTGTCCAATACGCCTCAATGCTTGTTCCGCTCTTGTAGTGGTTGAACGCGTTTGGAGCGTTACTCACGTTTCCGAACGGTGGATTTCCTTTGTTGTGGCAGTCGTAGCAGAGGTACGGCTGCGCCTTTCGCATGGAGTGCTCGCTTGCGTTCAAGCCATCCTCAAAGTGACATGCCCAGCAGGAGCGGTTAAGATCGGTTGATGCACCGTTCACTCTTCCGTGAATCGCAATCTCGAATGCAGTCTCGTCGATCCTCCTTCCACTCGCAAGCCCTGTTTTACCGTGACATCTCAGGCAATCAGATCCCGCGTCGCTGCCTGAGATGTTCGAGTCGTGAATCCTTCCGTAGCCATGACACAATGTGCAGTCGGTACCATGCTGGATATCAGTGTTTCCTGGGTCTGCAAAAATATCACCAAACTCGTTCCCGCCATTGCAGTGGCAGTATGAACAGTCTGTGGCATCGCCACCATCCACGATCATGTCTGTGCGCTCCATGCCATAGTGGGAGATGAAGTTTCTTGGGTTTCTGTTGCTCACATTTGTTGCAGGTGGCATTCCTGCAGCGAGAGATCGGTTGTGGCAGATTGTGCAGCTTGTGGTTGTTCCATCAGTTGTTATGTCTGTTCCGTTTGGGTGATGCTGGATTGCCTGTGGTGGATTGATGTGATCTGTGTTTTGTGGGGTTGTGCTGTTGTGGCAGTCCTCGCAGTCTGGTGTGGTTGTGGCGTGCTCAGGACCTGTGAGTTGTTCTGTGTAGTTGTTGTGGCATCCCCAGCAGACCCTGCTGAGTATGGTGTCATTTGATAAATCAAGATCGCCTGTGATATTGGCGTGCACGCCCGCGAGAAAACCTGTTCTGTTGATGATTGGTATGCCTGATGTTACGTTTGCACCGCCTGTGAGGTGGCAGCTTGCGCATTCACTGGCTG
>RXIK01000217.1 GCA_004211975.1 Methanosarcinales archaeon
CAAAAAGACCTATTCATCTCAACTTCGGGGATTATATTTTAATCCGCTAATCGCCTGCCTGCGCCTCGTTTCTTCCCCATTTTCCTCCATTTTCCTGCAATCCTGAAATCTTCTTGTCCCCAAAAACCACTATCGAGCGACCTCATTATCACTTAACCAAAACCCGCTTTTTTCGCTTGTGTATGTGTAAGGTTTTTGTGAAAAAAGAAGCATTTATAAGCAATAAACTGTAATATTTCCCTACACATACATCTTCTATAACAATGGCATGGAATATCACGTGGCGCAAGCCACATAAGAAAAAGTATGGCTATTTGAAGAGGTCGTATCGGGTGAACGGAAGGGTGAAGACTGATGAGATTTACATTGGTCCGGATGAAGTTGCGACGAAGATTCTCGCTGATCTGGCAACCAGGGAACTGGTTGACGAGACTGATATAACTTACAGCGGTGAGGCGGTCCTTGAAAAAATAGCTGATTCGCTGAACTTTGAAGACATTTTAATCAAGTACACTGGGGATGAACGGGCAAGTAGAGCACTTAAAAATGTTATTATCCTGATGACCCTGTTTAAGGAGAGTAAACGAAGACTTTTCCTGAAACGGTTGGATAAGTCGATACTCAAGAACTCTACCGACATAACATATCTGGGAGAGGTCTATGAGCTCATGGATTTAGTCTACAAGTGCCTTGGCGATATCATGTATGATATGCTCAAAAATGCCATTAAACAGCATAATATCAGTCTTAAGTACTTGTTGGTGGATGCTACTCGTTTTAAGGTTTATAAGGATGGTGAAACGGGGCTAATTAAGTTCGGTTACAGCGCGCAGAAACGAAGGGATATACCGCAGGTCAATCTTGTTCTCGGGGTGAATGAGCAGCAGATACCTTTTTTTGTCAGTGCGCATCCTGGAAATACGCCTGATGTCACCATGTTCGGTGATTTCCTGAAAACGATGCGATCGAAGTATCGGATATTGAACGACAGTGCCCGCCACAAGATCATAATTATGGATCAGGGAAATGTGAACGAAGAGACAATCAGATATCTGCGGTGGCTCGTCCGGTACAATTTCCATTTCCTGTCAATGGTACGATCAAGTAGCGTCGGGCGTTTTGCGAAGAATCTTGATAAATTGGAGATAGACTTGATATACACAAGGGAGATCACAAAAAATAAGGAGACAAGAATTTATGGAAAACTGGTGGAAGCAGAAGTTTATGGGCGGGTTTCCCACGTTCTGGTCTGTTACAACCCGGATGTTAAACAGACAAAGAATAACAGTCTCGACAGAAGGGTGGAAATTGTGAAACAGAAGGTATCATCACTTAATAAAAAGGGCGGGTCACTGGATGGCAAGTGCGAGGTGGTTAATTCCTTAATAGCAAAACACAGCCTCAAAAGAGCCATGGAAGTCATTAAAAATGAGGAGGATGAGGCGATTAAACTTGCTGTGAACGAAGAAGATCTGGATAGTAGACGCAAGAAGTTTGGTTTCTTTGCGCTATTCACACACTGCGATATGACACCTGTTGAGATGATAAAAGTGTACAAAAGCAGAGATCTAGTGGAAAAAGGATTTCAGGAATTAAATACAGACTTCAGTGTCTGCCCAATACGTCATAGCGAGGATAGGCGGATTGAAACACACACAATATTCAAAATATACGGATATTTTCTTGTATCAATACTACGGGCGATTCTTAAAGATGGTGGAGTAGAGCACTCATTTCGTGAATTACTCCACACAATAAAATCCGGAAGGTCAGTGGTCGGCTACTATGAACATGAACTGTGCAAGGAGCAACACCTTCACGTGAATCGCCAGACAAACATGTGGCACAGACACCAGCAGCCGCAACGACAAACCCCGCGGCAACAGAGACAACCACACCGGCGGCGGCGAGCACAACGCCTGCGAAGCCAAAGCAGGGCAGGTCATGGTTCACTGCGGTCTTCGCAATAGTGGGGCTGCTTGTGGTGGTGTGGTTGGTGGTGGGGCGGCGGAGACGCGAGCAAGATTGAGGTTTATGGCAAAACCGGATTGTGTTGTGGATCCTGCTGAACCGGGGGGTGTTGTGTGAAAGCTGCACCCCCTATCTGCACATATAGAACCTTTACGCCATCCGGTCCAGTTTCCGCTCAAACTCACCCATGTCCTTAGCGGTTGCAGCG
>RXIK01000112.1 GCA_004211975.1 Methanosarcinales archaeon
CACCTAAAACCACTACCAAGGGATTTCACTGTGCAGGAACTATATAACCCATTCTTCGGTGAAATGTAACTTACTGCCCAAAACAGGTCACACAAATGAGATATGTTTGTTACCCTCAGCAAACACTGTTTTTGAATACACTCAATAAATTATGGGTTTTTAGCAAATTTCCCACAAAAATATACATGCTCAACACCATGTGGTTAAAACCATGGTGATTAAAGCAATAAATTTAACCGCTGAGTGCGCAGAGGAACGAGAGAGAGAGACAAAACTCTGCGTACTCCGCGTCCTCTGCGGTGAGTTCAAACCACTTAAAAACCGTGACGATAAAAGGGATGTTTATTTCGGTTCGCCGAAAGTCGGGCACTATAATCATAATCAGATAAACACTTGACCGCACGCCTAAACCAGCGGAGAACCATCTTTTATTGTGCGATCCGCGATCTTTGCCGCGATGACGCCCGAACACCACACACAATCTCGTAAACACCCAAAAAACACATTAAAACCACGTATTAGCACTCATTCACCCGCGCAACCCGTCGGACCCACTCCGGAACCTGCACATCCAGCCCCCCACCCTGCGAATCACCCTCATCCAATTGCGGAATATACGGCTTCACATCCAGCACAGGCGTCCCATCAACCGCATCAAGCCCCCTCACCACAAGCCGGTTCTCATCTCTTCTGATGATCTTAACCGTGGTTATGCCAATCGGGTTTGGTCGGCGCGGCGTGCGCAGGGCGAAGATCCCTGTAAGCGGAACCTCCACGTTACCCCTCGGATGGGCTCTCATAACAACTTTACGCCCTGCTTTATGCATGAACAAGACAATCACCGCGTGAGAAAACCCATCAATCCCATCCAGACCCTCAGTGTACTCTTTACCCAGAACAACCTCGGATACAACATCACCCCACTGATCTACAGGCTCCTTTGCCGGAGACCTCACAACCCCGATGCTTTTTACCGTGAAATTCACAAGCATATCTGCAACCATCATGCCATGATCAAAAGCAAGCTCTGGTAGCGCGTTTTGATCGAAGAGTTCGGCGCAGGCAGCATCAGAACCTGCTTGCAACGTTCCAAACCCCTCCGCAAGATAGCACGCCGATACGGTGTGCCTGCGCGGGTCCCTTGCCGGATCCGAGTATATGCCCACCAACCGAACGATCTTGATGTCAAGCCCGGTCTCCTCCTTTGCTTCACGCAACACCGCCCCCTCAACAGTCTCCCCGACATCAACAAACCCGCCAGGAAGCGCGTAACTACCCTTAAACGGCGGATTCTTACGTTTAATCAGCACAATCTTCTGCTGGTGCAGGATTATAGCGTCCACGGTCAGTGCGGGCGTAGACATCATGTTGAAACGTACAGAACCAACAGCGAAAGCAGCGCCATCACAAGGAGGACTACCATCACCTTTTCTTCCTTCTGCATCATCACAGGTCCCCGATACCCATCATAATTCTTCCTGCCCTCCCGGTTTATATGATCTATCTGACCCCCTGGATCCACCCTATTCATCTGTTTCATCCGATTCCTCCAGTTGCAGCGCGATCAGCCGCCCGACCTCCTCCGCTTTACACGCATAACCATTGACTGCAAGCAGTTTAACCAGCATCTCCTTGATTGCGCCAATCGAAACAGGATCCCTGTAATCATGGTTGACCAGTATCTTGCTGCCATCAACATCAATGTGCTTAACAACGTGCGTGGTTTCACAGAGGCGCTTAAAATCATCCAGAAAAACAGAACGACTAACATCACCAGGTTCTCGTGCACGCCGCTCCACAAGGGTTGTGTCAAGCGGTATCCGGTTTGCAAGCAGGTCCTCAAACTCGCGCCGATGAATCGTTACCATGTTATAGTCTGATTCTGTGTGCAGATTAATCAGATCCTGCCAGAAATCCTGGTTTGCGCACACAGCCTCAGTCACCCGGTGCAGATTCCCGAAATACCGGAGTAAATCCTCTTTCGCCACCCCCGCACTCTCCCGTCGTTGCAGGTCTATGCGCATGGATCTCGTCCGCCGACCAACCCCCGTAATCCCGAGGTGCTTTTGTCTTGCAAGGAACAAACCAACCATTCCTGACAAAAACTCGTTTAAATACATGCTCTTCCCGGAAATCGTGCAAATAGTGGTCTCCGGCGCAACATCACTGTCATATTCTATAATCAGGGTCGTCTGCCAACCATAATCTTCCCATTTCCGGTTGAGGTGATCTTCCAATTCTGACATCCGGTGGATGATAAGCGGATCGATGATGTCATCCAGCATATCCGGGCTGACCATGATGTCTTTTGTGCTCTTCAAGAACCATTCGAGCATGGGATAATCGATCATTGCGCAGAAACCATCCTCGATCAGCAATTCACGTGGGGACTTGTACTTGTCAGCCACACTCGCATGGCGCGCATCTTCAAGCGATCCATGACGCTCAGTCATCAGTTCGGCAAACTCGATAAGATCACGTATTGTCGCGCTGAGGTTGCCGCTGTGCTCTTTTACAAGCGGTTCGAGAAAGTCCAGATGATTCTGCTCAAGCGAGATGTTTCTTCTGACAACCATTGTGTGCCCCTGTACCGATGATTACCGGTCAATAATTATTGGTTATACGTATGCTTTTGTCAATTCTGACAGATATGTCTTTCGAAGTATGGGCATATTAACCGCCCACATAGTCTGCACGTATACCACGTGCAGTGAGCGTGATGTGTGATGTGCGGTGTGATGGCAGTGTTGCAGTGTGCAAGCACACTTTACGACGGCGCGCCATGCCCAGCGCATCCAAAAAACAAAAGGTTGGTGAAGAATAACCGGAAACCAACGCCATGACCCGAATACTTGCAACAGGAACTTTCGATATCTTACACCCAGGACATCTCTTCTATCTTTCACAGGCTGCCGCTCTCGGCGATGAGCTTTATGTCATCGTTGCACGGGCGAGCATGATAAAACACAAGCCAAAGCCCATACTCCCCGACGAACACCGCCTTGAAATGGTGCAAGCGCTAAAACTCGTGGATCACGCGGTCCTCGGTAGCACAACTAACATATTCGAACCACTCTATGAGATCATGCCTGACATCGTAGCGCTTGGTTTTGATCAGTATTTTAACATCGAAAATCTGAAAAAAGAACTGGTGGATCATGGGTTTACAGCAGACATAGTCCGGGTTAATGAGACAAACTCAGGCAAGCTATGTAGCACCAGAAGGATTGTTTGCCAGATTGTTGATGTGAACAGAGAGTTACGCGGATCCGGATAGACTGACCCGGAATCCGTATTCCGAAATTCGGAATCCGTGCGGTTTGGATGATGAACCGCCCATAACACGGTCAGAAAAGTTTAATGGTATGTGTTTATACTTCACACCGCCACAACTTGAGCTTTTTCAAAGCTCTGAAACCGTAATGTGAGCAAATAGTCGAGTTCCTTTTTGTAGGTGGTATCCGTTTGGCTCAGACAGTTGATGATAGCATTTTTAAAGCTCTTGAACTCGGAATAATATTTCGAATACAAACACTGTTTCTTAACGAATTTCCATAATCGTTCAATAAGATTTAAACTTGGTGAATATGGAGGAATGTAAAGCAATCCCATATCGAGTGATTCTGCCAGCTCCCAAACAAGTTTACACTTCTGATACCTGGCATTATCCAAAACAAGGGTGATAGGGACTCTGATGCCGAGGTGTGAAATGCACCACAATAAATCACAAAAACTCTGAGCGTTGATATATGTATCGTTTGTAACAGTGATCAATTCATGAGTTCAAGTGGTTTATCACTGTTAAGGGGTTTCCCAAAGTTACGCCGGCAATTCCGCAAAGAACGAATATGGTCACGAAACTACTATATCGGAACCGCTGGAGAAGTGAGCAGCGCAACAATTAAGAAGTACATCGAGCAAGTGGAACATGACTAAAACCAACAAAAGGGCGGCATTCATCCCGCTACAAGTAACGGGGTCTTCTGCCGCGGAGACTATAAATCAGGTAATGCAACAGTTACTATAAAAACGGTGATCAATTTGTGCAACGAAGACGAAGAAATTGAGTTGGTCGGAAACCCCGAATCAACGGTGCAACTAGACAACGGAATCACGGTGTCAGTCGGTGATATCGAGATCAGTGTCCACAGCAACGAGCTAATATTCAGCGAACTTGAAGAGCAACTGCTTAGTCTGATCGACAAGATCGACAAGCGTTTAGAGAACAAAAGCAAAAATTATCTGAACTATACTTCTTGAGGAACCACAATGGATTTAAACGAACTCAGGCACGGTACTGAACTGTTAAAGCGAGGATTTGCCGCCATGCAGAAGGGCGGTGTCATTATGGACGTGACCACTCCGGAGCAGGCGGTCATTGCAGAGAATGCGGGCGCAGTTGCGGTGATGGCGCTTCACGCAGTCCCATCCGAAATCAGGAAAAGCGGCGGCGTAGCGAGAATGGCTGACCCGCAAGTCACAAGCGCAATCATTGATTCGGTGTCGATTCCGGTGATGGCGAAAGCCAGGATAGGGCATGTCATGGAAGCACGAATTCTTGAGGTGCTGGGCGCCGACATGATCGATGAGTCAGAGGTGCTGACGCCAGCAGACAAGACACACATCGACAAGACCTTATTTACCGTGCCCTTTGTGTGTGGCGCACGAGACCTTGGCGAGGCACTGCGACGTATCGCGGAAGGGGCTGCAATGGTCCGGACAAAAGGCGAAGCAGGCACAGGGGACGTGCGCGAAGCAGTCCGGCACATGAAACTGATCATGGGCAGCATCAGGTCGCTTATGGGCAAGAACGATGAGGAACTGCGTCTGGTAGCGCGGGAAATCGAGGCGCCTTTCGAACTGGTTCGGGAGACTGCGCAGATGAAGCGTCTGCCCGTGGTGAACTTTGCGGCGGGAGGTGTTGCAACACCTGCGGATGCCGCGCTAATGATGCATCTTGGCGCCGACGGCGTTTTTGTTGGTTCGGGGATTTTCACGGCGGAAAACCCGGAAAAGATGGCGGATGCAATCGTTGCAGCGGTCAACAGCTACGACAAACCCGACGTTCTTGCTGAGATCTCAAAGGGTCTTGGCGCACAGATGAAAGGAATCGACATCAGCACACTATCTGAAACTGATATTCTGCAGACTCGTGGGTGGTGACACCCGGAACATCAACTGAGCGATCAAATCGCGCATAACGCAAATTGCAGGGAGCATCCTGCCATTTGCTTAATTTATCCGGGAAATCCGCATCACATAAACTGCCAGAGAACCAAAAACAGCGATAGTCGGGTTGTAAGAAGTCTGTTATCTCTCACTTAGTCTCTCGGGCAAATTCTTAGCCACTGACCATCTGCATGATGATCGGTGTGATAAACGTCTCGATCAGAGCTGCGATGAACAGAAGCGGAAGAATCCACCGTAAATAGAAGCGCACCGACCATTTGATCTCAGACATTACATTGTTACTTGAAATAGTTCCTTTTATCCACAGAAAAGCCATCATTCCAAGCCGCGTTCCGAGAGCTGCGCTCACGATGATCATCGGGAGTTCGATGATGCCGTGGGGCAGAATCCCGGCAACCACCGACACATAACCGGATGTGCGCACCTGCTCGCAGATGACGATGCCAATAATCCATCCGTTGTATGCGACAAACCCAACCGGAACAAAGATCAGCAGCCCGAATATGATCACAAGCAGGGCTTTAATCGAATTATTTAGGAATATAACAAGGAATATCTGGGGCAGGCTTAGCTCCATGAGCCACCCGAAATCGGCGCTGAGCTCCCCCATAAACATCGCGGATTCGGTTGGGTTTAAGACCGCATACCTGTAGCCTGCTATCAGCGAGACTACAAAGATCAGTGTGATTGCTGCCACGTACTTCCAGTGCGCTCCGTAGCTCTCATATCCTCCGGGTGCTCCACGAGAGTTCAACTGCATCCCGCCCAAAATAAAATAGTTATTGTGTTTCTACATGCAGGAGCTAGCCCGAGCACAAGGACTGTGAGCTTCAGTAGATCACGGAGTTCATCATCATCGAAATCGCTGTCGATCAGGTAGAGCAGGGGTATGAAGACAAACAGTTTTAGCGGATACATCACCGCGCCCGTGCCTGTGATGCCTATCAGGTAATTCTCCACAACATGCTTGCCGTAATAGTTAAGCAGATCGACGCCGACCGTGGTTGATGATGCATCAAAGAGATGCGCTCCCAGTATTGCGATGTTGAATCTGCTTGACAGAAACCGGATGTTCATGCGCCGGGACGATAGGTAGATCGCTGATGTGATCAGGACGGTGAGTATCACGATCAGTAGCGCTTCCACCGGATATATGATGTCCTCATACCACAACAACACACAGATGTTTATGGCAGTGAGGACTAGTCCGACTATGGAGAATGCGACGTAGTACCGCTCACGATATATCCGGAGCGATATTGCAAGTGATGTTACGGTCACAAAAAACACAACAAAATATATGAACGGCGTCTCGAACAGGTACTTGAGTGGTGACCCGAACATATCTGCGTCCTCAAGTACGCGGAGGCTTGATCCAAAGAGCACGTAGCACACGACCCCAATGACAAAATGTCGATCGATTACGATGTTAAGATGCCGGAGTACTTTCTGCACGCCAAAGATGCAGACGCCGAGCACCAAAGCCCACGTGACTGTGTTTACTATGTTGTAGCCCGAATCATAAATGATTGGATCTATATAACATCTATCTATAATATCCCTAATCTCTGATTGCATGATCCCTGTTCTCTTGAAGCTATAGTCACATAGGTACTTGCAGACATGCCCGGATATATGTGTTGCCTCGCACGTCCGAATTTCAGGTCAAGACTTTAATACTTGATGATCACATCAATCAAAAGGTGAAAAACAATGGAACTTGACACTACAATCACACTTATAGGGGTGCGCCTCGCAAAAATCGGAACCGAGTTTATCTACAAAGGTCCCGCCACAGAATGCGAGGAATGCAGATTCAAGAACAGTTGCATGAACCTATTAATCGGAAGAAAATACCGGATCGTAAACATCAGAACCACAACAACGCACAACTGCCAGGTGCATGACGAGGGCGTGCAAGCCGTAGAGGTCGTAGAATCCCCGACCATCTCCGCAATCGAATCAAAAAAAGCATTTGAAGGTTCAAAAGTTGTTTTCGAACCTCTATCCTGCAATAAAAACGAATGCGGCATGTATGACCTATGCCACCCAATCGGGCTGGAATCTGGCGATAAATGCACAATCACCACCATAATCGGAAATGCACCCGACGATTGCATAAAAGGACTGTCACTCAAGTTAGTTGAACTAAAACACGCCTGAAACCCCTGTTCAGAACACGGATTTGTGGAGAACTAATAATTCGTGAATCCATGTGTGTGTGTTTAGCTGATGCGAGACACACAC
>RXIK01000128.1 GCA_004211975.1 Methanosarcinales archaeon
GATTTGAACGATGACACAATAACACCAATGGCAACCGGAATACTGTTTCAATCCCGCAACGGTCTGATTTGAACATTTGGTCTTCCATATTTCATGAATTATGTAGGATCGTTTCAATCCCGCAACGGTCTGATTTGAACATGATATACTGATTACCATTCCACCACGCAAATTCGTTTCAATCCCGCAACGGTCTGATTTGAACATTATGCGATCCGGAACGGATGCAATTGCAACATTTGAGTTTCAATCCCGCAACGGTCTGATTTGAACCAGAAAACTCGCCATAATGACATGTCAAAAGAAGAAGTTTCAATCCCGCAACGGTCTGATTTGAACTATATCATTTGCACCGTTTTCAAGGTCTATAATTAAGTTTCAATCCCGCAACGGTCTGATTTGAACGGAAATTACAAATACTGCAATAGTTTCATCTTCAAAGTTTCAATCCCGCAACGGTCTGATTTGAACGATACTATGATGGGATTCCTTAAGCTTATTTCAGAGGAGTTTCAATCCCGCAACGGTCTGATTTGAACATTTATCCGGAAATACGCAGCGAACCCCGCGACGTAGTTTCAATCCCGCAACGGTCTGATTTGAACCGGTGTCACCCGTCGTTTTGTCTTGTGCGGGTGGTGTGTTTCAATCCCGCAACGGTCTGATTTGAACCGATTTATGTGCGTCGTGAAGTGCTTTTCTGATGTGTTTCAATCCCGCAACGGTCTGATTTGAACGGTGCTCGCTCTCGCTTTCCGCGAAGTCGTTACTCAGTTTCAATCCCGCAACGGTCTGATTTGAACACTGAAGCTGCTCCGGTGTGGTGACCCTCGAAAAATGGTTTCAATCCCGCAACGGTCTGATTTGAACCGACATGATATCCATTCTGGTATACTTTTGGTAACCGTGTTTCAATCCCGCAACGGTCTGATTTGAACATGGAATAGATGCACGTGATGACATTAGATTTTACAGTTTCAATCCCGCAACGGTCTGATTTGAACGAAGCTCGCCGCCGCCAGATCCATGCGTGTTTGCCGCATAAGCACAACAATCAGAATTTCTGACAAGCGTGAGCCTGACGCCGATTTCCAGCAAAAAGTAATTACATGCGCATCGCATAAATAACCTTTGATCCGCCGGATGAGCCACTACGGTTTTCGTGGATCGCGGGTTGTGTACTCAGTATATAAAGATCCACGAAGATCGGGCGATCGTGTTGATCTCCACCCCCTTGGATCTCGTGCTCGTGACGTCCCTCCTGCCTCAAAAAGCTGAAGTTTGCGCTGCCCCATTGCGCTCCCGGTCCGTTATCATGTGCTGCAAGCACCCAAACCCCATCGCGTTCTTCTCACCGATTCCTGCCTCGTAAGCAAACTCAAGCAAATCAGGACTTCCCTGCACCTCAAACTCCATAAGCGAACATCTACGATATGTATTCGCGATCCGTATCCGCTTTGCTTTCACATTTCTGGTGTCAGTGATCTCAAAATGATCGTGGCTGACACCATGCCCGTGATATTCCTTATAACGAGAAACAAGGTTTGCATGAAGGTTCTCATAGAATTTGCCGTCCTTCGGATAAAGATCAAAATTGCGGAGGCGTCCGTCCTGCAATCGCTGCGTCTTCACATAGATAGGGGAGATCGCTTTCCACTCACAGACCTCATTGATCGTCTCTTTCGGGAGGATCTCGATTCTCTCTATCCGGATGCTGGCACGCTCATCCCCGGTTTCTGTGCGACGAAGATAAAATTCAGGCTCTTGCAGAAGTCCTTCTGTGAAACTTCGGATGAACTCGGGGTCTGGAGACGAAAGATAAAAGTGTGCCTGCTCGAAATTAAGACCGTGACGACTCGGGATTCGGTCATCAAAAATCAGGTTTGAGAACGTGTAAAACTTAAATCCAGTGTGCGAATGAATCTCGTTTGCCAGCCGAATGTTCGCGTGCGCAAGTTTTTTGTAGAGCATCGCTGCCATGCCGTACTGGTAGTCATAGTGGATCGGGGCGGGCGTGGTTTTGCGGAGGGTGATTTTGGAGCGCATGAGCGGGAGCAATTGGGGGGTTATGATGTGTGGTGGGGTGTCGCGTAGGTTGTCTAACTCATTGCAGATTTCAGGAATGAATGGTATAGATCGAGTTTCACGTCATTCATCGGTGTATTCCTGATGAAACCCAAAATTTGGTCGGCAAAATCATAACCGGATTCTCTTATATATGCCAGTTCTTCATAAACACCGTTTGTAGTTAGTAGCTTATCACGGGAGAAAAGTTCATTTAGCAGCTTAAGCCCGCTGATTTTTGCAAATGCAGACAGCACGTCCGTGTCTAAAACAACACTCAAACTCTTCGCTCCAGTATCATTTTCACATTCTCATCGATTCGTTCATCAGGGTATATTTCCCGCTTCACGCCACGACTCGCCAGGATTTCCTTGAATTCTTCGATACTGACTCCTGCGATCTCTGCTGCTTTTGAGATGGAAACTTCGTTATTTGAATATAGGTGCACTGCCGAAATTATTTTAAGAGCTGGTTTTGTTGCGAACAGTGTTCTGAAGGCGTCCTTAACCGCCTCTGAGATTGAGGGGTAGTATTTTGTTTCGATCAAAGCATTAATCTCTTTCTCCACCATCACCGGTATCTGTATGTCCGTCATAGTTATGGTGTAATGTCCGTAGTGGGTTAAGATGTTGTCGATGCGCCCGTATGGTCAGGGCTGATCCGGTTTAAGAATGTGTAGAACTTAAATCCTGTGTGTGAACGAATCTTGTTTGCCCGCCGAATGTTTGCGTGCGCAAGTTTTTTGTAGAGCATCGCTGCTATGCCGTACTGGTAGTCATAGTGGATCGGGGCGGGTGTTGTTTCGTGGAGGGTGATTTTGGAGCGCATGAGTGGGAAGGGGGATTGCGAAAACCATTAGATGATAACGCCGAGCGAGGGGGTTTTTAGTGCTTCCTTTAATTTGTCTGATCTTAAACCATCAGTAAATGAATAATATTCTGTGAACGTTGGTGTTGATAAAATAATATCGAATTGTTCATCGTTCTCAACAAATCCCTCTGTTGTGAGGTATCCTGAAAGGTCTTGGTCATACGTTTTGTTTTTTATGTTGGTTATCGAAATGGTGAACTGGTTGAGTAGGCTGGTAATTTTTCTTCTGATATACACATCTTCAAATTTATCTGTTGATATCAGGATTTCTTTCCAGACCCGGTAAACATTTTCAGTGATTATTTTTCCGTCGGATATGATTTTGTGCCCCTCCTCTAACTTTCGTATCGTGGGATCGTTTATCAAAGACGTAATTTTACTTTGATCATACTCAGACAAACTCTCTATCGGGATCTCTTCACATACAAAAATATCCACTTTATCTAATTTGTCATCAATTACATCCAATGTGTTGTTTATCGTTTGATAATGCAGATCATCTATTTCGCGATTGGTTTTTGGAAAATAATCTTTCGCGACTTTTTTTAATTCTCCGGACAGAACTTTATAATATTTATCGAATTGTTTGCGGTCCAATATTTGTTTAACATCCTCTTGACTAATCGTTTCGTCTATTAATATTTTATATCGCTCTTGACCGGCGTAGATCTTCTTAGAATCTGCTAATTTGCCATCTTTGTATTTTATGACGAACAGCTTTGAAACGTCTGCTTTCTGCGCGTCGCATTCTCTATTAATCCGCCCGGATATTTGTTCTATGCTGTCCAGTATGGAATAATCCCTGATCCCGAAGTCACAATCAATATCAACACCGGCTTCTATGGATTGCGTCGAAACAATCATCACGCGCCCTTCCTTTGTTTTATCTTTAATCTCCTCAATCATCTTCTTCCTTCGCAAGCTCGATGTAGTACTGTTCAACAAATAAAAAGAGAACTCTTTGAATTCTTCATCAGATTTTAATTCTTCGTACACTTTTCTTGAAGTATCGACTACATTCAAGGTAACAAGAATCTTTACATTCCCTGTTCGATAATTTTTATTGATTTCTGCAATTAACAGTTCTCTTATTCCATTTATATCGTTGATATCTTTTTTGAAAACGATTTCATTCCTTTTAAATACTGGATGCGTGTAATATTTCTGAGGATCCTCAATGATCTGTGGAACTTCAACATCGTCGAGAAAATCATTAAAACTTGGAAGTGTGGCACTCATAACAATATAATAGATATTCAGATCTCTGCTGGTTTCCTTGATAAAATCATAAAATATTCTGATATTTTTATCGCCTAACGTCTGTATCTCGTCAATAATAACTATGCTGTTACACAGGTTAGCGATTTTATAGCGGTCGTTTCCCCCATTTTTAATAATCCCATTAAAAAAATTTACGTTGGTTATCACGTTTATGCAGTTGTTCAGAAAATTATCGTCCCGTATAACCATCATCTTTTTCAGGGTCGACGTTGAATCTTCATCTGTTTCACCCGGGAACTTATCTATATACGCACGAGAATATATGTCTGAAACAAGACCTATTTTATCAGGGAACAGTGATCTGTCAAATAATGCGTTATCTATCGCTTTATAGTTCTGTTCAATTATATTAATGTAAGGAAACACATAAAACAACCGTTTTATCGTCTCATCGTGCTCAAGAATATTTAGCGCAAGTTTCATGGAGATATTCGTCTTCCCGCCACCGGTTGGAACAGACAGCATGAATATCCTGTTCTCCTCCTCCAAAAGTTTCTTTATGCGGTTACTGCTCTCAACCAAAATCGCTTTTCGTAGTTCGTTTATGGTACCACATCGAGAAACACCCGTAAACTCTGTTTGATCGATATTTGAGTTATATGGAATCATCGAATACGATTCTATCATCCTTTCTCGAATGTTTTGGTCCAATGTATTCAAAGGATACAGTTTACTGAATGAATATGCATAGTGCATCGTTGAATATGAGTCACTCAGGACAAGTAGTGCGTACAGGAGTTTAACTAACAGAAAGGTCTTGTGCCAGTCCAAACCATCCCTGAAAAACTCTCTTTTATCATCTTCTGTGATCATTGCCCCCTCAACATTCGTTATCTGAAGAATTTGTTGGGTTATCTCTCTTTCTTCAGAACTTTCAAAATAATCATCTATGGTGAAATCGCTTAATTTTCCGTGATGACTCCGGACAATGTTGACAGCCAGATATATAGCCCCTCTTAATTCCGGAAACTTTCGCAGAAGAAACGAAGTTAACACCCTCTCTGAGAAAAAGCTGTGGCGAGTATTCCCCGATGCCCTCATTCCTTCTACTTTCACTTTTTGAAAGTTCGGATTCAGTTTTCCGATGTCATGATAATAAATTGCAAATGATATGATCTGTTTGATATCAGTTCGTTGTTGTTCTCCAAAGAGATCGGATATCAATTCATCAAGTATCGGTTCAAGTCCCAGTCCATCGATTAGGTGTAAGAAATAATCACCACAAAGCTCTAAATGATCTTCCAGCAATTCCAGATCGCCACCGCGTCTATGAGCAGAATAGAACCGGTTGGATTGAATTAAACTTCGGTCCAGATCTTTGAATATCTCTCTGAAGGTGTCAGAAGACATAGTAAACATTGCCACCTGAGACGATGCACTTATCCGGATTTTTCAGTGGCACAACACACTCGTTCTGCGGGATCGCCATTAAGCGATAGATGTACTTAAACGCATCATCAAAGCCCACTGGAAGCATTTCTAGTTTCATGTTGCTAGTGCCTTCTCTCTCCAGTTCATCAAAGGGTAATATGCTGCAACACCTCGGTTCTTTCTCAGAATTTATCTCGTAGTCTCCCAGGGATTGATACTGGACGTTTGCGAAAAACTCGTTCTTTCCTAAGTATATAGGGAATACACTGCGGTTACGCCGGATATTCTCAATGATAGTGTTGTGCAGATCGTTATTTTCATCCAGCAATAAGCCAATCTCATAATCCGGGTCCAACAGCACCTGCTCATTGATTATTACGTTTGGAGAACCAGTGTCTACCCGGTTATTCAAAAAACTGTTCAGACTGTTGTAGTTAACTATAAACTTCTTATCTGAATTGTTATTGGACCGAATATACACTTTAAGGTCTCCAATACGGCTATAGAATTCAGGGAATGTTTTATTATTCGCATATCCTCTAAGACCAGCGATCGACCCGAGGAGTCCCAGTAGTTGGGGCTTTGGGATGATTGAATATGTATTCCTGAAACGATTGCTGATAGGCTGATTGAAGTGGGCAAAACTCCCGTGTAACCTGAAGGTCAGGAGCTTCATAGACTGGTTGCAAACCTCGTTTTTCCCTGACGAAGAGAAATAATCCAGAGTTGTCTCCATATAGCCACCTGTTGGTTTATTTCACGCCGGATTGATCTGCTTTGGGATAATGTTCTTGACTTTGCTGGTATATTCTTCGAGGGAACCAATATCGATGTCTGCCAGTATCAATTCCATGACCTTTGAGTAATCAACGACCACCCCATCATCTGATTCAGATATCTCCACCAGCGAATTCAGATTGTTAAATATTCGGTCATCATTGTTCTTGAACCAGAGCATACTCACAGTCTCGCAGCCAAACATTGTGGTGGAGGTCACGTCACCCACAGCGTACTTCAATGCGTTCTTTAGTTTTGCTATGTCAGCCTCCGTTACTTCAATTCCCTGCCTCTCAGCGGAGTTCATGTTCAGGCAGACGTCATATACATAATATACGTTGTCTGCTCTGGATTCTTCACCTATTGTGGTTTGCTGAGCATCTTTGCTCTTCTCGTTTGGATTTCTGTAGGGGGATAATATCTCTGATGAAAAGATATTGGATCCCTCAAATCTGTTAACCCCGTAATTTATCTGGCAGGGACCGGTCATAGATATATTGCTATCAACTGCGAATACTACTCCAAACAACCGGATGTCTATAAATCCTTTGAGATCGTTGATTATAACTCCTTCGTCCTTCGGCATCTCTTTTTTATTACATTTCTTGAGGTAATTCTCCTTTAATGTTAGGTATCGTTCCACCCGTGCCCCATCCTTGCCATCGTGAAACTCTTTGGTCCTCCGGACAAACACAGGTTCCGTCTTTGAGAGATGCTCTCTTATGCAGTACTTCAACGCTTTATCGGTAGCAAATATCCGCCCGGTAGGCAATCTCCTTGGAAGACCATCAAAACCAGCGTTGAAATTTGCATTCTTTGCGTTTACCACCACTATGCCATTATAGTTCATTTAATTCTCCTCCTTTTGTGGGGATTCCAGTTCCTCTTTTTCCTTTGTGGAAGTATACAAGTAGTTACTATCAAAATAACCCGTGTACAGAGGTATCTTATTAACCTCATACGACTTCTTAAACTCGAACGCCAGAACGTTAGCGATCAAATTGTGGAATCTCCGATTATTATCAAGATATTCGTTGTGAGAATACTTCTCAAGCACTGTAACCAACTTCATTTTTAATATGTCCATGTTATGCACGTTCATGGTGTATTTGGTGAAGAGGTTCAGCCTGTTCGGTGTTTTGCTGACCTGCAACAGATAGTAGAATATCTGCCCCATGCAGTAGCTCGCTTCGAAATCATTCTCCAGATCGAAAGATTCTGCATCTTTCATTTTATCCTTAAGTGTTATGTATTCTGTAATGGTATCGCCCCCATTGGGTTCTATGTTCAGATACTTAAAGTAGATTGTCAGGAAGAATCGGATTTTGTTAGGTCCTATCTTCATATCATCTCGAAGACTTGGATTCGTAACCAGCTCTGATAACATCTCTCTGAATAGCTTTGAGTAAACCCGGTCATCGAAGAAAGATACATCTTGAAAATATATAAAGTTTCTGATAATGAAATTATACTCAATGATCTTCAGCTTAATGAACGGAGGAAGTGATTTCATCAAATTCGTTGGGTCTGTTTCAAACAAGGAACGTGTAAGAGTGTTGTTGAAAATAAGGTTCAGTTCTCTTAAGAATACTGATTTATCCCTCCCATTCTGGATGGACGTAATTCCCACATCCTTTCCGCCGGATTTAATCTCTTTCAATGTTGAATGTATCGGGATATCCTGCACATTGATTTGAGGGTTCTCATTTGGAAGAATATAATTGAAATTATTAACGTACCTGAACTCTATATTCTCAACTTTCGGATCGGCGAGCATCATCACATAATCGAACTCCTGAGAGCGATTCCTATTATATAGCGTCTTTAACATTTTCAGAATACCAACCGGATCGGAAGAATAGTCCCTGTAATCGTTTGTGTCAACCGTTATGGTTGTGGGGAATACGTATCGGTAAAACTTGTATTTTTTGATGTACTCAAAGAAATCATAAACTCGCATGGCGCATTCTTTGCAAACGTTAAAATTCTCAGGACTTTTTGATGTGGGGTTGGTTTTGTATCGTGTAGGATGTCTGAAAAGAAATTTCCGACCTTTTCCCAGATCGAACATATTTCCCCTGGTCAACATATACAGTTGTTCACCCTGCTTTTCACAACTATCGCAATTTCCAACGAATGTGTCATATTTCAGAATTTTTTCGCTGGTGTAATCGTCGACAACATCCGAATATCTCTCAATATCTAATTTATTTACAAGAAAAACGATGAAGTCATTCTCCCCTAAACCAAAACTGTTTTCAGGGTTAATCTTGTCAAAATCTCTAAAAAAACTCGCCACGTGGTCACAAAGCTCTGGGAACTGGCTATAGTACTCGGTCTTCTTGACCGATATTTCAAAAGCGTCAATTTTCTTCGAGGGGAATTGTATCACCGCATTCCCATTTGGGTACTGACAATCTTTGTCGATGAATGCTTTTGTGATCTTGTAGTGGGTGGGGGAATGGCTCATTAATGCAGAATTAGTGCCAATATTGTTAGCGTTGTTATGCGTGGGATTTACAAACTTATTGAAATTGAAATATTTGCGTAACTCTCTTTTAGTATACTCCTTCAACAGTGCGTTTTCGTCAATTTCACCATCCTCATCTGCACTTTCAATAACAAACGGTGAATCGTCAGTGTTTGGCATTACAACCAAAATTTTAGTCTTTTCGTTCTTAGAATTCCCCTCATTTTCCCCCAATAACGTAGTATAATCATCTTCAGTGAACAAACCCACAATAAAGTTATACACGGTTCAATCACCCCACATCCGTGTGTTATCCTCGGCATTTCCCATTGTCATACGACTCCTCAACAGATATATCACCTCACTCCCACATAAACTTCGCCCAGGAGCGCGGTGAAATTGACTGTGGAGATGGTGTTGGGGTTCGCGCACGTCATTCCATAGTAGGCAGAAGGTTAACGATATGCGCATTGATTCCATTAAGAAGCCCCCTGTCATCCGGATCCCTCCTGTATGTGTAATTCCATGACTCCTTTTTGTAGCAAGCTTGATTATGATTTTACACTTCTTGGCATGGAAATAACCGCGGGTGCTTGTAAGAGCTGCATTATCCCCGGCGTTCATCAAGCGTACTCTGCAGTTGAACTCCTGTTTGGTGCAGGTTTGTGTTTCGGTTAGGTGTTGCCGGGGTTGTACAGGATTATTTTGGGCACTGGGGTAGTTATATTAGCATTTCCTGAAATTTCAAACATGTTTTATATGATCGTAAACTAATGTATGTGAAACCATGGTAGCGAGTAATAATTCCGCAACGAAAACTGTGACCGTTGTATTTGTAATTTTGATGGTGGTTTTTGTTGGGTGTTTGTTGTCTGGTTGTCTTGGTGGTGATGATGAGCAGGTGGAGTCTGACTTAGCTGGGGTGTCGGGTGTATCATCTGAATCCGGTGAATTAAGACTGCCTCCTGAGAAGCCGTATGTTAAATCGATTGATGCATCGAAGTTGAGGCTTGGGACTGCGTCTGATGCAGAGATAACGATTTTTAACAATGGTGATGGTGCGGTCACTGAGGAGCGGATTATTATGACTGCAACTGCGGTTAAGCTGGATAATTGGCTTGCTAACAAGGCTTTGAAGACGAAGTCGGATGCGGATAAGACTGAGACGTATGAGATGACTTTCACTGAGACGATTGAGTGTGGGGAGTCGTGCACGTTGTGTGCCAGGTTTAATTTGCCGGCAAAGGTTAGTGGTGTCTCGATTGCAGGCATATATAGTGCAACGATTGAAGTGTATGCGGACGATACATTGATAGGCACAAAGAACATGGACTTACATCTACAATCATGAAGTGATATGATGACCAAAAAGACAAAAGGGCAGAAAAAACTCCTTGCAAAGGCGTTTAATCAGAATAAGCGGGTTCCTGTATGGGCAATTATGAAAACAAACAGGAAAGTGTCGACGCATCCGAAGCGTCGTCACTGGAGACGTAGTAGCATTAAGGATTGATTGTTATGATGGAAAAGGAGCAAATATACACGATACCCTTGAGGTCTGTGAAAAGAACGCCGAGGTGGAGGCGGAGTAAGCGGGCGATCAAGGATGTGCGCGCATATCTTGTGCGGCACATGAAGGCTGACATAGAAAATGTCAAACTGGATCGCACGATTAATGAGGCACTTTGGAGGCGTGGCGCACAGAAACCGCCAAGGCGTATTCGGGTGCGGGCTATCCGGTTTGAAGATGGTGCTGTGGAGGCGGAACTCGCTTGAGGGTTTTTTCTGTGGTAAGGCATTTCCGTAAGAGTTTTTCTAATGAGTGAGGCGGCTATTGATGGACCGGAAACTTACGATCGGCAGTAGTCCTGTGCTTGGCGTGTTTGCCACTGTGACTGATGATGTCGCGCTTGTCCCGATCGGCACGTCTCGCGTGGCTACTGAGCAGATTGAGGATGCGTTGCGCGTCCGGGTCATGCAGACCGCGATTGCCGGGAGTTTTGTTGTGGGCTCGCTTGTGTGTGGGAATTGCAGTGGGTTTGTGGTCTCAAAATATGTGTATGCTGAGGAAACCAGAGCGTTGCAGGAGCTTGGGGATGTGAATGTGCAGGTGATCCCTGATGTGATGACTGCTGTTGGAAACATTGTTCTTGCAAATGACACTGCGGCGGTTGTGCATCCGGGTCTGCCTGACCGGGCTGTGAAGGCGGTTGCGGACACGTTGCAGGTGGATGTGCGAAGGGCAACCATCGCCGGGTTGAGGACGGTTGGTATGGCGGGAGTTGCGACCAACAAGGGTGTTTTGGTTCATCCGGGAGTGAGTGATTCTGAGGTTGATGTTCTTGAGGATGTGTTTGATCTTCCGGTTGATATTGGGACTGTTAACTTTGGATCTCCGTTGATTGGTTCTGGTTTGCTTGCAAACTCTGCCGGGTATCTTGCTGGTGCCGACACAACGGGACCTGAGCTTGGCAGGATTGAGGACGCACTTGGATTTATATGATCGGTAGTGACAGACGTTAGATGACCATGGCGAAACATCTGGTTCCAGGGAAATTATTCTTTACCTGTGGTGTTGGAAGACATTCTGACCTGCTGATGTCGTTTGCGTTGGCACTACGTGATGCCGGGATTGAATACTTAAATCTGGTTGTTGTTAGTTCGATTGTGCCACCTGATTGCCAGATCATCTCGAAAGAATTAGGGATAGTGGAGCTTAACCCGGGGGAGATCGCTTTTGTGGTTCTCTCGAGAAACGCGTCGGACATTGCAGGAGAGCTGGTCTCTGCGTCCATTGGGTGCGCGCTTCCCGGTAGTCCCGGGAGATTCGGGTATCTTGCAGAATATCATACAACAGGCACTTCCAGGGATGAAACGCTTGAGTATGCCTGTGACCTTGCAGCAGAGATGTACGGCGCCCTCGCGGGTGATGATAGTCCGGAGATTATGGGTATTGCAGATGATGCTGTTGTAGGTGATGGGTGGATGACTGTTGTGTGTGCGGCAGTGTTCCTGCTGTGATATTCCGGTTATAACCGGTAGAGTCTACTTGCCCACGCCACCTTAACCGCGATATCCTCGGGATTTCCGTCCACGTCAACCCTTTTCTCGATCACTGGTATGTTATCAAGCGTGTCTGCGATCATTGTTCTTGCGAGCCGGAGGTCGCCGCCAGTGATGACCACATCAATGGTCTTCCCGCCCACGTCATTAGTCCTGGTAGCTCCGCCTGCATCATCTGCGCCAGTTGCACCATTGCTATCCATATCACCCACATATTCAATCATTGATTGGAGCTTTTCCTGCACTTTTTTTATGTGATAGTCAATGTCATGATCTCGCCCCCGCTCAAACCTTCGCTGACTCCATCCCCCTTTGGTATGTTTTGCTTGCACACCTGTTCGCACGATCTCTGCATGGACATTGTCTTTTCTGACGATTCCAATGACCGTTGTTCCTGCATGTGCATACACAACGCAGATAGTTGGCTTGCACGACAGCATTGTCTTCAGATGACCGGTGTCCAGCACATCACTGGTTATCCAGTCCGAACGCTTTATTTTAAATGGGGGCACGATGGCAAGTGAGATGCAGTGGTTCTCATCATAAAACAGCGCTTTTCCGTGGTTTGATTTGATCTGGTCGAACATGTATAGGCAGCTCTCATCAATAAAATCCCCAAAATCAAAATCAGCCGCTTGCGCATTCACATTAAAATAGATTGAGTGAAGTGCTCCGGATTGCGCTTGCACCGAGCTTAATTCAAGCACGGCATCCTCAAAACTCTTTTTGTTCAACAAATATGTTCCGCTGAATGATATGTTCTTTGATGCCTCGTCTTTCAGCATCAAAAGTTCGTTTTCAAGCGTTGTTATCTGTTTTTGGGTGTGGTTCAGGATTTCTTCGACTTCCTGCTTCCTTGTGAGTGCGTCCTTTGTTTTTTCATCC
The DNA here is from genome assembly GCA_004211975.1 of Methanosarcinales archaeon. GTDB lineage: Archaea > Halobacteriota > Methanosarcinia > Methanosarcinales > Methanogasteraceae > Methanogaster_D. Next base: position 12,782 of record RXIK01000128.1, read on the forward strand.
TTTTTATGTAGTTTTGTCTTCAGCTTCTGGTTTTCTGCGTTTAATTGATCGATTTGCCGCTGAAACTCCTCGGTTCGAGATTTATGTTCCCGCCCCTTCTTCCCGAATAGGTCAAACAGTTGCGCCATCGTTCTTTTATTATTCTGGCGTGTTGTAATAATGTTGTGGTTTCCGGTCATGTTGCTGTGGCTTGATCATTGGCTGTCTGTGGCGGTTACCGGAAGGGTTGGGTGGTTATGGTTAGAAAGACACCTGCCGCCCGGGATCATTGATGTCCCGCAGCTTTTCGCAGTCGGTTGAGAACCGCGGCTCCAACACCCGTGCTTTGTATTGATCCATCAGCGATGATCACATCCACATTCAGACTATCCAGATATCTCATGCTGCCAAATAGATTGTGCGCATACGCTCCGGGATCGTTTCTCGCGCATAATATGAGATTTTCGTCGCCTGATACTTGTTCTGCGGTTTCTTTGGTCATCATAAGCCCGACGCGGCTGCCTTTTTTGTGGTATTCGGCTATCGCCCTGGATATGCTGGTTGTGACACTGTCGGGGGTGCCTTCGACCAGTATCATGGGTGTTTCAGGGGCGTAATGCGTGTATTTCATTCCGGGGGATTTTGCCACGCTAATGCCAGCGCTCGCCACATCTCCCGGATCTCCCATAGCCCTCATAGCCCCCATATCTCCTGCACCTCTCGCACCACCCGCATCTTTCACCTTGTCCACACACCCCCTGATATCCTCAATCCCGATACCGCCGGGTCTAAGTATGGTGGGGGTCGGTGACGTCAGGTCAAGCACCGTTGATTCAACCCCGATCCGAACCTGCCCCCCATCAATGATCGCATCAATCCTGCCTGTGAGGTCTGCCGCGACGTGTGCTGCTGTTGTCGGGCTTGGCTTGCCTGACCGGTTGGCGCTGGGCGCTGCAATCGGGGTGCCGGACACCCTGATCAGCCCGAGCGCCACCGGGTGATCCGGCATTCGCACAGCGACCGTGTCAAGCCCCCCGGTCGTGACATCTGGCACAACTACTTTTCGTTTCAGGATTAATGTGAGCGGTCCGGGCATGAAAGCATCCATCAGGTCAAAAGCACACGCAGGAACCTCCTCTGCAATCTCACATATCTGCCTCCTTGACGCAACATGAGCTATTAACGGGTTGTCGGCAGGGCGCGCCTTTGCCCGGAATATCTTCATGACCGCAGCAGGATTCAGGGCATCTGCTCCAAGACCATACACAGTCTCGGTGGGAAACGCAACCGTCCCGCCGTCTTTGATGATTCTGGCAGCAGCCTTGATCATTATTTCGAAGTTTTCACGGTTGATTCTGAAGATATGTGTTTTGGTAGCCTCCATCCATCCTATTTTTCCAGGGTCTCTATCATATCACTTATGTATGAGTGTGGGTTTCAAATCCTGCAAGTCCCACGCATCCATATATAGAGTGTATAGAGTCTATAGGTTTATTGGGATAAGGTATATATGCCAACATCGCAACCTGTGTTACCAGTCGTAACACGCCCCAAACGGCGAAGTTACCCATCAAAAACCAACAAGGGATACAATTCCACAATGACCCAAAAACTCGGCGAGAGGATAATTGAGGCGTTTTTATTCCTCTCTGCGGCAACCGCTGTTACGGTTGTTGCGATGATAACGATTTTTCTCTTAAAAGAGGGTCTTCCAGTCATCGTGAAGGTGGGAGTTGCCAATTTCGGTCTTGGGATGAAATGGAACCCGATTGCAATGACCGGCGAGCCCTCATACGGGATTTTCCCGATGATTGTGGCTTCATTTTATATCGCAATAGGATCGCTTGTTCTGGCAGTACCGCTCGGGATTGCGTGTGCGGTATTTCTTGCCGAGATTGCGCAAGCCCGGGTAAGGGCGGTAATCAAACACGCAATCGAACTTCTGGTTGGCATCCCATCCGTGATCCTTGGGTTTGTCGGGCTTGTGCTGCTGGTTCCGTTCATCAGGGACCATTTCGGCGGATGGGGCTTCTCCATCCTTACATGTTCGATCATTCTTGCGATCATGGCACTTCCACGCATCATCAGCGTATCTGACGATGCGATCCGGGCGGTTCCAAAAGACTACAAGGAAGCGTCGCTTGCACTCGGTGCAACACACTGGTACACGATACGAAAGGTGATCGTGCCAAGCGCACGGTCAGGGATCGTTGCCGCAGTCATACTTGCAATGGCTACCTCGATCGGCGAAACAATGGCAGTTCTGATGGTGGCTGGCAATGTCTCGATGCTCCCGTCTCCGATCTATGATATACTTGATCCTGTGAGACCAATGACTGCAAATATCGCGCTTGAGATGCATTATGCAACAGGAGATCATGCGCAGGCGTTATTTGCAACCGGAATCGTGCTATTCATCGTGGTCGCCGTGCTGGACGCAATATCACACAAAGCACTCAAATCAAAGATGGGGGTTGAGCGATGACCGCTGGCGCATTAATCTCACCGGCTACCTCAAATAAAATAGGAATGGCGATTCTGTGGGCGTCCGCGTCCATAGCCGTATTAATCCTCACATTCATTCTTGGTTACATCCTGATCCGGGGGATCGGCGTGATAAATCTCCAATTTCTGCTCGGATCGCCGAGACTGAGCGGGGCGGAGGGTGGTGTTTTACCTGCTATTGTCGGAACATTATGTCTCATGATGGTTGCGATGCTCTCAGCAGTCCCAATCGGCATCGGCGCCGCGATATACCTTGCCGAATATGCCCCAAAGAGTGCGATGACAAGTATCATCACATTCGGTGTTGAGTGTCTTGCAGGCGTGCCATCCATCGTGATCGGGCTGTTTGGGTACGCATTTCTCGTGATCTACCTTGGGTTTGGGTTTTCGATCATCTCAGGCGGGCTTGCGCTGATGTTCATGGTGCTGCCATGGGTCGTCAGGGTGTCAGAGGAGTCGATCAAGGCAGTGCCAATGAGTCTGCGCGAAGGAAGCTTCGCACTCGGCGCGACAAAGTGGCAGACTGTGTGGAGAGCGGTGCTCCCGGGTGCGGTTCCCGGCATCATGACCGGGGTCATACTCGGGATCGGAAAAGCGATCGGGGAGACCGCGGTCATCATGTTTACAGCCGGTTCATCGCTTCTGATGCCCTCATCGCTCTTTGACCCGGTGCGTGCGCTCCCATACCACCTATACATCCTTGCGTCAGAGGGGATATCTGATCAAATGGCTTACGGGAGTTCGGTTGTGCTACTTGCGATGGTGCTTCTGATCAACCTTATGGCGATCGCGATTCAGAAGCATTACGGGAGACATCATGGCAGAAAATAAGATTGAAATTGAGAGCCGAGGTCTAAATCTCTGGTATGGCGACGCTCAGGCGTTAAAGAACATAACAATCGCGATGCCAAAGAACAAGGTGACCGCGATAATCGGACCGTCCGGATGTGGTAAGTCCACGTTCATCAGGTGCATCAACCGGATGAACGACCTGATCAAAGACTGCCGGGTTACCGGGGAACTACTTTTTGAGGACGAAAACATCTATGACCGGGTCGTGGACGTGGTCATGCTTCGAAAGAAGATCGGGATGGTCTTCCAAAAGCCAAACCCGTTTCCCATGTCAATATATGATAATATCACTTATGGTCCCCGCCTGCACGGCATCCGGAACAAAGAAGAACTGGATGAAATTGTTGAGGAGACCTTGAAATCATCTGCGCTCTGGCACGAAATCCATGACAAGCTGGACAAGTCCGCGCTTGACCTAAGCGGCGGGCAGCAGCAGCGGCTCTGCATCGCAAGAACACTTGCAGTAAAGCCAAAAGTAATACTCTTTGACGAGCCTTGCAGTGCGCTTGACCCGATCTCAACCGCAAAGATCGAGGACCTGATCAACAACCTAAAGCGCGACTACACAATCGTCATCGTAACACACAACATGCAACAGGCTGCCAGAGTGTCCGACTACACCGCGTTCTTCCTGCTTGGCGAGCTCATTGAGTTCGGGAAAACAAAACAGATATTTGAGATGCCGGAAGAAACAAGTACTGAGGATTACATCACAGGTAGATTTGGATGAAACGACAACAACGCGTGCGGGTGCGGCAGCCTCCAGGCAAGGTGGATCTAATCATACGCCGCTGTCAATATAGCACTCAACGCAACAAAAATAATAGGTCGCATAAAAATGTTGCAGGAATGAGAACGGATATGCGGGTGAAAAAATGTGGATAAACCGGATTAAAGTTTCCAATTTCAAAAGTTTCGGGGATTTGGATATTGAACTTGGGAGATTTAACGTTCTGATAGGGGCAAATGCTTCAGGAAAGTCTAATTTCCTAACCATTCTCAGATTCCTTAAGGACATAGTGGAGAGCGGTCTTGATAATGCGATCTCCATGCAAGGAGGGGTAGACTGTATTAGAAATATAAATATAGGTGCCTCTGAAAATCTTTCGGTGGAATTGCATATCGATTCCAGAGATACGCCCTTTAAATTTGGAGATATGAAAGTAAAAGACAAAATGATTATCGACGCCCTTGCAAATGGATTTGTGTACCGGTTTGGCATCGAATTCCCCCCCACTGAAGAACGAATAGCGTATAGGGTCATCGAGGAACGATTGGTTGTTAACTGTGATTTTGTAGGATTGAAAAGTGATGGAGAGGACGTTATGGAGAAGAGAAAAATACAGGGGGATATTACTTTCAGTAGGGACGCGGGGGAGGTTAGTGATAGCTTAAATGCGAAGGGCATGCCAACGGAGGTGAGCGATGCTATCGTTTCGTCACATTTTCCTAAAAAAGGATTTTCAGAAGAAAAATTATCTCATAAGAAACTATTTCTTGCGGATTCTGTAGTTCTTCCACGCCTATCTTTTATAATAAATAAATTTTTCAAAGATATTTCTATATATGACTTTGATCCAAAATTGCCAAAAGAATCTACACCGCTCACCGGAAAAACTGAACTTGAATCGGATGGGCGCAATTTGGCAATCGTTCTTAAAAATATTTTAGATGATGAAAAAAAATTGGAAAGTATGTTCGTCATGATGAAAGATCTCTTGCCATTTATAGAAGGTCTCATAGTAGAACGATTGGCAGATAAATCTTTACTCGCCAGTTTAAAAGAGGTCTACTCCGAAAAAAAATTCTTGCCTGCCTCGTTGATGTCTGACGGAACAATAAATATAACCGCTCTGATTATTGCCCTCCACTTTGAAGAAAAACCAGTGATCGCCATCGAAGAACCCGAAAGAAACATCCATCCACATCTTATCTCCAAAATAGTGGATATGATGAAGGATGTTTCGGAACGATTTGAAAAACAGATCATAGTTACCACACACAACTCAGAGATGGTGAAATATGCGGGAATAGAAAACATCCTGCTCGTTCATCGCGATGACCAGGGGTTCTCCAGGATCTCGCGACCATCTGAAAAAGATGAAGTGAGAATTTTCCTTGAAAACGAGATGGGTATTGAGGAGCTTTATGTGCAGAATCTGTTAGAGTGGTAGATATGGGCTATAAGCTGCTATTCATTCTTATCGAAGGCAATGATGACGAACGATTCTTTAAAGGTGTTGTGGAATCGTCCTTTCAAGAAAGATACTCTGCGATACAGTTCTGGAAATATGCAGATAAAAACAAGAAGGTAAGAGCAAATTTTATTAAATCAATTAATGCGATGAAAGCCGATTATATCTGTATTGGGGATATTGATGACTTCCCTTGCATAACCGCCAGGAAAGAGAAAATAACAGATGGTTTCGATAAACAGATAACCGTCGATAGAATAGCCATTGTGATCAAGGAAATTGAGGGCTGGTATCTTGCCGGACTGGATGAAACGGCTTCTAAAATGTTAGGAATCAACAAAAAGATTAAAACTACGGATAACGTCATCAAAGAACATTTCAACCAATTAATTCCCCGGGGTATGCCGCGATCTGTATTCATGCGAAAAATTCTGGAGAACTATGATGTGGGCGTAGCAGAAGGAAAGAATAAGTCATTTGGATATTTCCGGGATAAATGGATGAATGATCGCAACAAGGCGCGTAACTGACGACCGGAGCACACGCGAAAAAACGATCTGATTGCCGAAGTGAAGAAAGGTTCCTCGAACTTGTTTGGGTCTTATGTTGGTCTGATGGGTTGTATTATATTAGTTAAGCCTACCATAACAGAAAAACCCCCGCCCCGCTCCGGTCCCTTGTCACTTGCGCTATCGGTTCTTCAGGATTCCTCTTGCGGCAAGCACGCCTGTTGCAGCGGCATTAACGATATCGCGGGAAAGTCCGGTGCCGTCTCCTGCTGCGTAGAGGTTGCACACGCTGGTTTCCATGTTTCGGTCAACATCAACTTCCATTGCATAGAATTTGATCTCGGGAGCGTACAGAAGCGTTGAGTCGGATGCAACTCCTGGTATGATGTTGTTTAGTGTCTCAAGTCCCTCGATGATGTCCATCACGATTCTGTGGGGGAGCGCCATTGATATGTCGCCGGGGGTCACGTCTTTGAGTGTGTTCTGCACCTGGTTTCGCTTGATTCGGTCTTCGGTTGATCGTCTGCCTCTTCGCAGGTCGCCCATGCGCTGTAACACCGGTTTTCCACCGCCAATGGTTGTCGCAAGTTTTGCGATCGAGACGCCGTATCTGGTTGTGTTCTCGATTGGGTGTGTGAGCGCGATTCTGACTATGAATGCGAAATTCGTATTTTCTGACTGTTTGTTCGTCATGGAATGCCCGTTTGTAGCTATGAATCCCGGGTATTCTTCTTTGACAACAAAGCCGTGTTCGTTTGTGCAGAATGTCCTGATGAAATCGTCATATCGGTTTGTCTGGATATGGAACTTTGGATCGCGGTTGATGTGCGTGATCGGGTCCATGATGATTGCAGAGACCTCAACACGCACGCCGACGTCAATGCTCCCGTATCTGGCAGCGATGTCATGGGCATCAACCATTGAGTTCACCCAGTTCGCGCCGATCCTGCCCGGTGCAGCGATCACGTAACCCGCGGTAATGGTCTCACCGTTCTCGAGCACCACGCCATTACAGGTGTTGTTATCGGTGGACAGGTCGGTGACATTGCTGCTCAGCAGAAATTCGACCCCTCTTTTGACAAGGTCGTCCCTGAAGTTTCCGATGACGACGGGCGCGTTATTTGATCCGATGTGCCGCTGCGATATATTAATGAAACGTGCCCCTACTGATGCGGCACGTCGCTTCAAACTCTCAACAGCTCGGTCATTAGGCTCTTTAAGTATGTCAGGAGCTCCGTACTTCAGGAAGACTTTGTCCACGTGGTGGATAAGGTTCCACGCTTCTGCATGGTCGCCGGTTAACAAGGCAAGATCGCCGCCTATGTCAGGTCGTAGATTTAAGGTTCCATCTGAGAATGTGCCAGCCCCGCCAACGCCTGACATAATACCGCATGGCGTACAGTGCGCACAGATGCTGGTCCTATCCATTGGACAGGTGCGCTCATCGATGTCCCGCCCGGCATCGATAACCAGCACACCCATATCAGAGTCCGCCAGCACATCGGCTGCAAACATGCCAGCCGGACCGGCGCCGATGATGATCACATCATAATCGTTGGTCATTGACTACCTATCTGGGATGGAGGTTATATATTTGTGGCGGTGCTCTTGCCGGCTTTGGTTCACACAGGCTCACACAATCAAATGTGCGTCCGGCGGCTTTATACCCTGTAAATAACATACATTCAAGTTACAGTGCGTTTGGGTCCTGTGCATCTGCACGAACCACAGCAATAGGAGGAGAATAGATGGGACGATATTCAATCGATGAATTCATAGAGGCAACAGGACAGCGCGATCTTGGTGAAGGTGTGTTCGAACTGGAACGAGATCGCATGCTTGAGCTAAATCTTGACGGCACGATCTGGACAAAGAAAGGATCAATGATCGCCTACACCGGCGGCGTTAAGTTCACGCGTGAGGGTGTGCTGGAACACGGGCTTGGGAAACTGGTTAAAAAAGCGGTTACCGGGGAAGGCGTGAGCCTAACAAAGGTAGAAGGCACAGGGAAAGTATATCTGGCTGACGAGGGAAAGAAAATCTCCATAATTAGTCTTGATAACCAATCAATCTATGTAAACGGAAACGACCTACTTGCATTTGAAGAATCAATCAAATGGGACATTAAAATACTGAGAAAAATTGCCGGAATCATGGCAGGTGGACTCTTCAACGTGAAACTCGAAGGAACCGGCATGATCGCCATCACCACACACTACGACCCGCTAACACTCAAGGTAACACCTGAACAACCCGTGTTCACAGACCCCAACGCCACTGTGGCATGGTCAGGAAGCTTAAGCCCGGACATAAAGACAGACGTCTCCTTAAAAACGCTCGTCGGACGCGGTAGCGGTGAATCACTGCAGATGGCATTCAAAGGAGACGGTTTTGTGGTCATCCAACCATACGAGGAAGTATATTTCCAGAGGACTCCGCAGTGAGTTGCGACAAAGTTGCGTGAGTGCGTAGTCCGGCGGACGGGGTTTGCACGGGTTCCGATGTTTTATGTGGTTACCGGTAACCGAGTTTTTATAGAACCTGCTGCCGGGGTGTGGGAACAATAGTGTTATAGTCGATCAAGCACCAAGTGACTTCCTCCCCGCTCTGAAGAGCGAGGCATCCTGCGCTGGATCCTTCTTCTCTTCGGTTGGGGCTTCCTGTTTCATTGTGGTTGCTCATGCGACCAGCTCCGCAGGCGTGAGATT
>RXIK01000129.1 GCA_004211975.1 Methanosarcinales archaeon
GTGGCAACACACACTGCACAAAGATTCCTCGCTCTTCAGAACGGGGAGCACGTCAACTGACCTCATCTGCGAAGTACTGGTTGAAGCTTGCGCCAAGAGCGACGTTGGCAACGACTGCTGCAACGCCGATGATGATGCCAAGAGCGGTTAATGCAGATCGCATCTTGGCGCTTGTGATGCTGCTAATTGCGATTTGCACTGATTGTACCGGGTTTATCATTGTGAATCAGCTCTTGATTGACCGGATTTTAGTTTTTCCGCCTCTTTCTGTAGTAGATGCCTACGCCGACGACGACCAATAGCAGCAGTGCTGCACCGATCATAACCTCACTGGTATTACCCTCCGGAACCGCCGGTTCAATCTTGATTACCCGGTTGTTGAGGATTACTTCATGCTGGTTGTTGCCGTTTCGGTACTCTGCATGGAGGTTGAGGTTGGCGTCATCCGATGAATTTCCTGTGACCTCGCAATCAAACTCGATTGTGAAGAGTTCGTCAGGCTCCATTGTTCCGATGAAGTACTCGGTTGGCGTAAATGTGATGTCATCTGCCAGCGGTTTGATGCTCACCGACGTGAACGTGCTTGAGTGCGTGTTTGCGACGTCAAACTCTATTTTGCCCCCGTCACAGGCGAGTTTCAGTGGTTTGGACGGGATTATCTTGATTCCTGCGGTCTCGATCTTGATTGGAATGCTCCATTTTGCATTGTATGTGTGGGAGCTGCCTGTGAGGGTGAGTTGCAGGTGCTCTGTTCCACAATCCGCATCATCGCCGACCATCACGTTAAACGAGAGGTTAATTGCGTCACCAGGTCCAAGAACGCCCATGTTCTGGTAGGCGTCGGTCGTAACAATGATTTCATCCGATCCGATGAGTTCTACCTTGTTTATCTGGGCATTGGTGTCATAATCCTTGTCGTTAATCGTTACTGAGTACTGGGATGCGGTGTTTATGAGCGTGAGCGTAACAGTTCCCGTATCACTTGGAATCAGCACTTCCGGGTTGGTTGTTATCGCTTCGAGTTTGAGTGTGCCCCTGCTGTCAAGAGTGGTCTGTGCCTACCTTGATCTCAAAGTCCTTTTCAGACCATGTTACGCCCTTCTCGTTCTGATACCTGATCGTTATCTTGTGGATCCCTGGTTTTGCATCAGCTGCTACGAAGAGGCGGTATTCATACATTGCTGAGGTGTCTGTCCCAATGCTTCCTTTGTTCTGGCGGGCATTGTTGCTTGAGTCGGGTGTGAACGGGTATTTTGGCACGAGTTCGATTGTTACGTCTTCTGCTGTGCCGCCGCCTGTGTTCTTGACGTTCACCCAGACGTCCACGTACTTCCCGATCTCTGCCGGGTACGGCTCGTATCTCATGATGTCTATTTTGAGAGCGCCTCCTGCTGCGGAGACCGGGGCAGCTATGATTGCTGATGTGAGGATTGTGAGGATTGTGAGGATTGTGAGAATGAAGAGATGTTGTAGCTGGTTTGTGGTGTTTTTGGTCATGATGATAACCTCAGTTGTTCATAGCCCCATTCACAAGAAGCCCGTCTTTCACGCGCACAATTCTGTCAGCGTGTGCTGCGATCTCGGGATCGTGCGTTATCATGATGATGGTGCGTCCGTCCCTGTTCAGGTCTCCGAAGATCTTCATGATCTCCTCTCCGGTCGTTGTGTCAAGATTTCCGGTTGGCTCGTCCGCGAGAATGATAGAGGGGTCGTTTACGAGTGCTCTTGCGATCGCGACACGCTGGCGTTGTCCGCCGGAGAGTTCTGTTGGCTTGTGGTGTGCGCGATCTGAGAGTCCGACCAGTTCAATGAGTTCTTTTGCGCGTTTCCCCGGGTTGATGCCTGATTTCTGGTTTGCAATTGTCGGGAGTTCGACGTTCTTAAGCACACTCATTCTGGATACAAGATTAAAGGTCTGGAACACGAATCCAATCTCTTGTCCCCTGAGATGTGCAAGTTCGGCTTCGGAGAGTTTGCTTAAGTCCTTTCCTGATACGTGAATCTCTCCTCCGGTTGGGAGGTCAAGGCATCCGATCAGGTTCATGAGTGTGCTTTTACCTGATCCTGATGGTCCCATGATTGCAATGAATTCGCCGCGCTGAATGACGATATCGATGCCGTGGAGTATTGGTACTTCCATTTTGCCGATGTAGTAGCTCTTTCTGATGTTTACGATGTCTACGGCAGGGGGTTCGTCCGGTCGTGGTTCGGCGGGGTTGTGGGGGTTGTGGGGGTTGTGGTTGTCCATGCTGGTCACTTCCTGTGTTCGGACTGGTCGATTGATCGACTTGTCTGATTGTATGGATGCGAGTAATAGTACTTAAACATTTCGATAAATAGAAAGATATTGTGATGGAAAGCAGTATACATCAACAAAACGTAAAAACTTTCGATCCTGCGTGCAATCTAATCTATTGTCAAAACCCACTTCAAAATCAGATTTACCCGGCAACAAGCAAAATCAACAAGTTAGATCACCCGCATCAACCGGCAACACCTGTTGCAATCAGGAGTATTTAACCAATATTTATGGAAGGCAAAACAACCGGAAGCTCAGTATTTCACACTAACTATCATATTGTTTTTTTGACCTATATACCAGCGTAAGGTTTTCAAAAACGATATCGCTGAATATCTTGAGCAATTCTTCAGAAAACGGGTGGAAAAAAGGGATGGGTGCTAATTACGATCGAAGTCAGACCAGATCACATCCACCTGGCGATCGTTGGAATTTCCCCTATCACGCGATTATCAGACGTGGTGAAATATTTAAAAGAAACAAGTGGGTTATCACTATTCAGGGGTTTCCCAAAGTTACGCCGGCAATTCTGCAAAGGACGGATATGGTCACGAAGCTACTATATCAGAACCGCTGGAGAAGTGAGCAGCGCAACAATTAAGAAGTACATCGAGCGAGGGGAACATGACTAAAATCAACAAAAGGGAGGCATTCATCCTCGCTACAAGTAACGGGGTCTTCTGCCGCGGAGACTATAAAAGATGATGAATGCGAATTGTATGCATAACAGCGAAGCGTGAATCACTATGGACACATACGAAAAAATAATCGGACTGGCAAAACGGAGAGGGTTTCTCTGGAACTCGTTTGAACTCTATGGCGGAACAGCGGGTTTTTATGATTACGGTCCTCTCGGCGCAACGATGAAGCGCAGAATCGAAAATATCTGGCGGGACATCTATGTGATTGGCGAGGGGTTTTACGAGATTGAAACGCCGACCATCGGAATCGAGCCTGTTTTTGTTGCATCCGGACATGTTCACGGGTTTTCTGACCCGATGATCGTCTGCTCCGGATGTGATTCTGCATTTCGTGCAGATCACCTGATAGAAGGGATCGTTGAGATACCGGACACGTTATCCGCACCAGAGATCAAGCAATTGATCGATAAACACGACATCAAATGCCCGCAATGCGGTGAAGTCGGGATGTTTGGCGATGTCTTTGATTTTAACCTGATGTTCAAGACCACAATTGGACCTGGCACGCAGCGGATGGGTTATCTTAGACCTGAGACTGCCCAGGGGATGTTCATCAATTTTGATCGGCTCTTCAGGTTTTACCGGGAAAAACTCCCGTTTGGAGTTACGCAGATCGGAAAAGCATATCGAAACGAGATTTCCCCGCGTCAGGGCGTAATCAGGCTCCGTGAATTCACACAGGCGGAGGCAGAGATTTTTATTAATCCACGTGATAAAAGCCACCCCAGGTTCTCCACAGTCAAAAACACAGTCATCCGGTTCTACCCTGCATCCCACCAGCAAAACGCCAGTGAGGGCAACAGCGGGGACGGGGACAAGGGCATTATTGAACTGACTGTGGGTGATGCCGTGGACCGGGGCATTGTCGCGCACGAGTTTCTCGCATACCACCTCGTGATGACAAACCTCTTTCTGACTCGGGCTGGCATCGATCCGGCACGGCTCAGGTTCAGGCAGCACCAGCCCGACGAGATGGCGCACTATGCGGTTGACTGCTGGGACGCAGAGGTTCTGACCGACCGGTTCGGATGGGTAGAGGTCGTTGGAATCGCGGATCGCACCGACTACGACCTATCTTCACATGCAAAACATTCCCAGCACGATCTCTCCGCCGTTCTGGAGTACGACACACCAAAGCAGGTAGAACAAATCGTGGTAAAGCCGGATATGAGCCTGATCGGTCCACTCTACAAGGATAAGGCTGGTAAGGTTCTTGCCGCACTCAAAAACCTGGAAGAAGATGACCTGTCAGGTGATAAGATCAGCATCACGGTTGATGGCGAGGAGATCCTGATTCCACATGATGTGGTTGAGTATGAGACCGTGATCAAAGAGGTTCGCGGCGAAAACGTGGTTCCACACGTGATCGAGCCTTCGTTTGGCATTGACCGCACCATCTACGCGGTGCTCGAACACTCGTTTGCAGAGGAGCTTGTGGACAAAGAAACCCGCAATGTGCTTCGCCTGCCCCCGGAGGTTGCGCCGGTGCAGGTCGCGGTGCTCCCGCTCCTCACGCGGGAGGAACTGATCAATCCGGCGGCTGAGATCGTCGAGATGCTCCGAAAAAGTGGAATTTTCGTGAGTTATGATGATACCGGAACAATCGGGCGAAGATACCGCAGAAACGATGAGATCGGGACGCCTTTTTCGGTGACGATCGATTATGATACGCTGGACGACGGCACCGTGACAATCCGTGACCGTGACAGCATGGCGCAGGTTAGAGTGCAGATCGGAGAGCTTGCAGAGCGGATTAATGCGATGATGCGGAGTGGCTTTGATTCCCCCTAAACCCCCAAACCCCAAATTATAAACCAAAACACTCCCATGACCGCGCCCCCGCCCCCCAAGACCCCGCAGCCCGCACAGCCCCCCCAATTCCACATAGTCTCTGACTTTGCGCCAAAAGGCTCACAGCCCAAAGCCATCAAAAACCTTGTTTCAGGACTTAAAAGCGGCAACCGGTTCCAAACCCTCCTTGGCGTCACAGGATCCGGAAAGACCTTCACGGTCGCAAACGTAATCAACAGCATCCGGAAGCCAACGCTCGTGATCGCCCACAACAAGACACTGGCAGCGCAGCTCTACAACGAGTTTCGGGAGTTCTTCCCGGAAAACCGGGTTGAGTATTTTGTCTCTTACTATGATTATTACCAGCCTGAGTCATATCTCCCAAAAACCGACCAGTACATCGAGAAAGACGCCCAGATAAACCCGAAAATCGAGCAGATGCGCCTGTCCACCACCGCATCCCTGATGTCACGCCCTGACGTGATCGTTGTCGCGTCAGTCTCCTGCATCTATGGTCTCGGCAACCCTGAGAACTTCCTGAACATGGGATTTGACCTGTGCGTACATGATCATATCAGCAGAAACGAGATCCTCCTGCGTTTAATCGATATCCAGTTCGAGCGAAACGACCTCGAGCTGATACACGGGCGTTTCCGGGTGAAAGGCGACACAATCGACATAATCCCTGCGTATTTCAACAATATCATCAGAATCGAGATGTTCGGGGACGAAATCGACCGGATCACAGAGATCGACCGGATCACAGGAAGAAAACTCGAAGAAATGGATTATTTCTATGTGTACCCCGCGCGACATTTCGTGATCCGGGAAGATGCAAAGAAGTGTGCGATCACATCCATTCAGGAAGAACTCGAGTCTGTGCTACCATCCCTCGGAATACTTGAATTCCACCGGATCAAACAGCGAACACTCTATGATATTGAGATGATTGAGGAGACCGGCACATGCAAAGGGATTGAGAACTACTCCCGTCACTTTGACCGGAGATCAGTTGGCGAAAAGCCGTACTGCCTGCTTGATTATTTTCCGGATGATTTCCTGATGGTGATCGACGAGAGCCACCAGATGATCCCGCAGATCCACGGGATGTACAAAGGCGACCGCTCACGAAAGAAAACACTTGTCGATTACGGGTTCCGGCTTCCATCCGCACTTGACAACCGCCCGCTCCAATTCAAAGAGTTTGAAAACTATATGCAAAACGTCATCTTTGTCTCAGCAACACCAGGCGCTTACGAAATCAGGGAGTCAGAGCAGGTTGTGGAACAGATCATCCGCCCAACCGGTCTTGTTGACCCGGTTGTTAAAGTGCGACCGATCAACGGACAAATCGAGGATGTGCTCTCCGAGATCCGGAAAACAATCAAAAGAGGAGACCGAATCCTGATCACCACACTCACAAAACGACTCGCAGAAGAACTAACCGAATATCTAGCAGGAAAAAGCGTCAGAACACGGTACCTCCACTCAGACATCAAGACCATCGAACGAACCGAGATCATCCGCCAGCTCAGACTCGGCAAATTCGACGTGCTGGTCGGCATCAACCTCCTGCGAGAAGGACTTGACATCCCGGAAGTCGGGTTCATCGGCATCCTTGACGCAGACAAAGAAGGATTCCTCAGAGACACAAAAAGCCTCATCCAAACAATAGGAAGAGCATCCAGAAACGCAAAAGCAATGGTCGTGCTCTATGCAGACAAAATGACCGACTCAATCAAAAAAGCCATCTCTGAAACAGAGCGCAGGCGAAACCTCCAGACCAAACATAACAAAAAACACAACATCACCCCCCAAACAATCAAAAAACCGGTTCAAGAGAAAGAAGTGGACCTAACCGACACAAAACACCTGCCAAAATCAGAAATCCCGAACCTCATCATCGAAATAGAAGCAGAAATGCAGGCAGCTGCTGACACACTGGACTTCGAACGAGCAATCAAATTGCGAGACGTGGTGAAAAAGTTAAGGGCGCAAGCGGCGGGGTGAAAGTCATGTGTAAGTACCATGGCAGCTACTGATCACATTGCATGGTACAATACAATCCACGTGGCAACAGGTATACGGTATCGTTGTTGACATGCCATGGTGAATATGCCGGAGTAGATGGTAGGATGAGTGGCCGGAAATTGCTATGTACAAGACCCGTACTTAAGTCCGGGGTTTAGTGACTTCGGAATCTATCACGATGAACGCGGAGGTCGGAGTGGTCGTGCAGCCGGAAGGGTTTTTATGGGGTGGGTTGGATGATATGGCTTTTCAGGTTTTGGGGCAGGTTATAACCATGTATGTCATGATCCTGCACACTGTGCGACGTGGCTGCCCAGGCTCTCACACCATTTCACCCACATCTATCCAGCTGACACCATTCGCTTGATCTGTGGTGCATGTGCCCCAATCAGAGGGGTCTCACCTGGGCTGATGAAAAGACGTTCATCCAGCCCGTTAAATTAATCCCGTTTTTGTTCCTTTTTGTCACCCCGTCCGCAATAGACAATGGATAAGTGGAGTGCTGAATACGGCGTGTTTTACAAATATCGATGAGTGATCACATGCTGTAAGATCTTTGCATCAAGTACTGAAGAAACAAAAATGGGATCAGTTTGGCATAGTAGTTTCATTAGTCCGATTATGAACCCCAAATATCAGTCCAATTCTTTCATGGCGCAAGAAAAACCAGTGGCAATCAGTCCAATTTACCTGGAGCGATGCTTTTGTCCCAGTACCAGAACGGAACAAAAATGGGACCGATTCAGTTTGGGGTAGACACATCTTTTCATCACCCTAGGTCTCACCACGCGAGTCTTGGGTTCGCAAACTCAACTGCTTGTTATGCGCAAGGTCAACTTCGGGGTAATTGTAAGAGTGATAATCATACTTAAACCCAAGTAGTTTAATTGGTACTAATTGGGAAACATTTAACTGCAATGAGTTCCATTATTATTTACGAGGTGATAGATGATGGCTAAAAGACAGATATGTTTCACTATCGAAGAAGATATAGTGAAAAAAATGGAGAAAATACGAGATACTACGGGCATTCCAGTGAGCAAGCAGATCGAATTGTCTCTGAAAGGATATAAAATTGAAAAGGTAGAGCACAACTAACATTCGGTGCTTGTCAATGGCAGATATTGAACTCGAGTTTTGGCATCGTCATTGGTATAATTCTAACTTCAGTAGTTGGTCTCGTCAAGGAAATTATAATCAGAGAATGCAACACTCGACGGGATGATTCGTTAAGAATAAAGAATATTCGGGAAGATTTAAAAGCTGATATCAAGACTCTGTGTGCAATCTGGGAAAATTACAAAATTTCAGAAAGCATGCACAAAGAATTTCGGAGAGACATGGAAGGTCAGACCCGGAGGATAATTGAGGTCTATACTGCTTTTGCAAAGGATTTGGATGCTGTTTTGGTGGATGATCTCCGAGAAGTTTGCTCAAAATTTATGAAGCTTATCGAAACAACGTCTGAAATCGGCGATAATGTCTGGTTTAAGGAGATGGAAAGGGAGGGGGATAAACTATGTGAAGAATTTGACGAGATCGTTAATGACCATTTTTGATATGGTGTTATTCACCGTAAACGGAGTGGGTGGCGCACTAATCTTGAGTGTTGTGAGGTTATTTGATATCTTGGTTTTTGTGACCGTTTTGGTGTGTTTTCAGCAGCACTCTGTAGTCTGCCGGAAGCAGGAAAAATTTTATGCATATAGAAACAATGATGATTGGATGATTGTTAGGCGACAAATTGTTTTGTCTGTTGTGCTTGTAGGCGTGATCTTGCTTGCTGCACACCCCATCTTGTGTGATGATGTGACTTGGACGGGTAAGAAGACGCATACTCTTGATAGGGGTGATGTGTTTTCGGTTGGCGCATTCACGGTTAAAGTCACTGATTTTGATGGGGTGGGGTCGGTTGTGCTTGAGATCAGGCGGGATACGGAGGGGGAAATTGGCGGGGTAGTTGAGATTCTTCTTGTGAAGGGTGGGGTGTGGGATAATGACGTGATCCGGCTGGAATGTGCTGATGTGACTGATAAGGATGATCTGGATTCTATTGGTAGGTTTCCCTGGTATCCTGAGGCGAAGATCGTTTCATGGGTTGCTGATAGGAAGACGCCGGACTTAACACTTAGCATTTCACTTGATGGGAGTGAATATCGTTATGGTGATATTGTATCAGCTGAGATTATGGTGGGGAATGATGGTGATGGGGATCTGCGTGGGGGGGTGCTGAACATTAGCCTTGATGGTTTGTGTTTAGCAGGTGGCGGGCAGCTCCGTCGCATTGGCACGGTCAACCCTGATGATTCGCAGTTGGTCACGGTTAAACTCAGGTTTCAGGCGCAGTCGGCGGATGGGGTGATTCAGGTTATGTTGACCGGTGAAGATGAGGACGATGTCGAATATCGCGTGACAGAATCTGAAATGGTCGGGCTGAAACCGGCGCTTGTTGTGCGAAAGTTTGCGACTCCTGATATTTACTGGGGCGAGACTGTGTATGTGAGCCTTAGTGTAAAGAACGTTCAGAATTACGCGGTTGAGCAGGTTGCGCTGATTGACGTGGTTCCTGATCGGTTCATGGTGAAGAACGACCTGAATTTGAGCTGGACGTTTGATCTAGGTCCTGATGAAGAAAAAACATTTTATTATTATTTGGTTCCGGATGTGCCCGGTAGTTTCACACTCCCTGCCGCCAGCGCATCAGGTCCAGCACAGGAGATGGCTGTGAATGGTGTCAGCAGCGATCGTCCATCGACTGTGGTGCATGGTGCGTTCATGGAGGTTGTAAAGACAGTCGAGCAGGGGCAGGTGATTGGCGAGACTGTTAATGTCACGGTTGAGGTCATGAACACCGGTGACCTGCCCGCATACATTAGTCTGACGGATCAGTTGCCTGTGAACACAACGTGTGTTAGTGGCAGAACGAATTTTACCGGTTTTACTTTTATGAGGTCGCAAGAGATCGAACGCATTAGTTATGTCATGAGAATCGGCTCGCCCGATGTGAATATCTCTGAACCGGTGGTTAAATTCAAAGAAACCGTCTATGCGGGAAGGGTTATGAACTACACCGGAAACTATGAGGTGGTAATGCCAGCAACATTGGTTACAGAGGTTCCGGCAGTTACAGCGATCTCCGGACCGGAGGACGTGGCGGCCACTGGTTCAGTGAGCGCGAGCATAAATGGCACCGGAAAAATCTTTGAACCTGACCACATAGTTGATGCAGGGAATGAAACAACCCTGAGGCAGATTAATGTGGGGGCAAAAGAGGTTCAGCAGAAGATTGATTCCTTAAAAACCATGGTGACACCAGGATTTGGGGGGGTGTGGCTGGTTTTGTTGATCATGGTTGCTTACGTGATCGCAATCCGGCGAGTTTTGTGAGCCCGAATATTAGCAGGATTCCTATTGCAACAATTGCGTACCAGTAGTAGGTTGGCACGGATGCTACGAATGAACTTAAGCTTGCTATAAGCGGTTTTTTGCCTGACTTGATGTGCAGCTCAACTGTTGCCACCCTGCCCCAGGTATCCTCGGATTCCATGGCATGGACGATGACGGTGTGGTTGCCTGCAAGGAGTCCTGTGGTATCGATCGTTGCTGTGATCTCCTCGGTGTTACTGTCAAATGCGCCGTCGACCGGCATCATCAGGGTTCCTGTGCCATCCGATCCTGCAAAGTCAATGAAATACTCAGCGCCCACCACCTCAAGCATCCACCCGGAAACTGCGATTGCATCGACCACGACCGGATCTCCTTCGTAGCATGACTGTGGTGATAGCTTGATGTTGCCGATGTGTGGCACCGCACCAAACGCAGTGATCACATGTGGATCATATCCTGCCCCGCCATGGCAGCTTGTGCAATTCTTGATCTTGCCATGCGGCACTCCGGAGATATCAACCGCATCGAAGAGTATTTCGTGCACGTGGCAGTCCACGCAGGCTTTTGGTGTTTTATCCGGGTGGACTCCTGGTTCCAGACCGATTCCGTGACACGCCCAGCACGCTCTCACAATATGATTGGTCTGCACAGCATCGTCTGATGCGGGTGTGTCTGCGTTTAATCTGGCATGTGCCCCGAGCTGTGACTCGATCGCATCAACGCGCTTGATGTCCATGCCGGTGCTAAGGTCATGGCACTGGATGCAGTTGGCAAAGACGATGTCGCCCCCATTCACAAGCGGCGGCACATGGAACGTGTCAGGCTCAGCGCCCCCGAAATTCTCTCCAACAGAAATCCAGCGCACATTGTAGCCGTCCACCCTGAGATCACTATCGTCATCATCATCGTAGATGTCGCTGGCGTCCATTTCGGATATGTTTGGCGATATCAGCCGCACATCATCGAGCACGACCAGATCATCGCCATAAGACCTAAATACCCCTGACACGTTTGCCCTGAACACACATACATCGTTTAGCGACAAAGTATCTCTCTCGTATTCGAATAGTTCGCTCGTATTGACCACATCATCCTCAACTACGACGCCGTTCTCTTTCAGTTCGAGCATGGCGAGATTTCCATTGGTGTCAACATGTGTTACCGTGAGAACAAAACCTTCTCCAAGATCCCAGTCATCGCCAGACCCGAGCGTCTTTGAACTCTTGTCTTCATCGTTAAAATCAAGAAGCAGCCTTGTATAATACGTTATGTTTCCTTTCCGGTCAATGATGGTGTATCGGTTGTTTCTTGCATATCCTTCCATGTGGCAGGCATAGCACGCTGTATTCGTGGTCTCAGGATGTATTCTCCGGATTGTTTTGCCCTCTAACGTTGCAACCCCGCCCTTCACACCTCTCAGGACTCCGGTCAGGTTTATCGAAACGATAGTCTGATCAAAAGTGTCATTATCCTCTGTGATCGTCTCATTATACACAAGCGACATATCCTCGCTTACAACCTGTTCATCAAGGACTTTTCCTTCCCTGATGAGCTGGACAAGTACGATATCTCCCAACAGATTGACATTTACGACTTTTAATATGTATCCGTTCCTGAGTTCCCAGAGATCTCCTGCATACAGGGTTGCTTCATCATCTTCATATATCAACTCTGATTTTTGGTCTGTTGGATCGATTGCATCGCCCCATTCCTCCGCATTATCCTCATCCTCATGGCAGTAGACACAATCAGTCAGGATATTGTCAGAATACGCCATTAGATCGTTGGTTGAGCCGTAATGTGATACCGTGTATATGTTGCTCTTGAACGGGTCTGTGGTCTCGATGATGCTGTTGACGTGACACGCAGTGCACCCGACCACGGTGCTGATGTTGCTTGTGATGGAGTTTTCCGGGTTGTTAAGCAGGTCAGCATCCTTAAAATGCTCGTAAATCATTGGTTCGATGTGTTTTGACTGTTCAAAGGTGTGGCAGTCGTTGTTGCTGCAATTCAGCTTCTTCATAGGATGCTGCTCCCCATGACATGCCCAGCACGCCCTGTGAATATCATCTTCCGCGTCGTTCACCCTTGCATGGATGCCCTTTTTAAAATCCGCGATAACGAAGTTTGCGCCGATATCATCAGTTGAACTATGGCATACGGTGCATCCGGCTTGATTGAGGTCCTGTCTGGTCAGGACGGTGATGCCAGCGTCCGCAGCACCCACGCCAAACGCGTGTCGTATGATATAGACATACCACGATCCCGGTTCGGGATCTTTCACATATATGTACTTGTAGCTGAGGTTGTGATCATCGGAAAGAACCATTGACTCATTGAACCGCAGGTTCATCATCTCGTCGGTAAGGTTGAAGTTCCAGTCGATTGCATAGTTGCTTTCGTGTTCCGGACCGGTGGTATTTCCTGGTAATTCATAGTTATAACGGGTGACATACTCGGATATGTTCATGCCATCGTTTGAGACTGCGTTCGGGCGGACAATGATCAGTTCAAAACCCCTGTCGCCCCCGGACATGTTAAATTCAATCCATTTCCGGTACTCCGAGACAGTCTCCACAAACCCAACCACCTCACCGGCTGACATGACCTGGCTGTGATTGGTCTCTGTGGAGAGGTTTGTCATTGTAACGTTCCGCGGCTCATAATGCGGCTCGGAATGGCATGCCCCGCAGTCTCCTAAAATGTCCTGTGGTATTATGCTGTGTCCTCCGGAAACTGCCGTGTGGCAATCGGTGCAGCTTAAGAGCGAGATCTCATGCAGCGAGTTGTGACATGACCTACAGGCAACGTCGTACTCATCATCCGCATCTACATCCGCATGTGCATGAGCAATCCCCTGTGCATCCCAGTCCGGTATCATAAGGTCGGTGCTTGCACCCTCACAGCCCGGTGGCGGATTTTGGTTGTGGCACTCGCTGCAGCCTGTTGGAATATGGATAATTGGCTTGTGTGCAATCGGGTTGGGGGCGCTTGATGTAATGGTGTAGTTCGCCCGCCCTGAAGACCACCCGGATATCCGTGCGATCCAGGTCCCTTTCTGCACACCACGATCGTTGTCGAACATAGCGTACTGTGCGAGTGTGGCACTCTTTGGGCGGTATATTCGTGATCCGGTGGCAAACGACGCGCTCCCGTTCACGCCTGGCACATAGTAAGTGCCATGCCAGTTATCGCTCGTGTTCAGGTCCTGAATGCCTGCCGCATTATCAGTCGGTCCGATCAGGGATAGCGTGAAATCGTACGAGGGGTCATCACAGGTTACTGTGACATTGATCCCCCGGTCGCCGCTCACATTGACAATATATGTGGCATCTGACCGCTGGTATGATGTGAATGTCGGGGCATAGCTGCCAAGCACGCCGTCTAACGAGTATTGACCTGCCGGGACCGGTGGATAGTTCAGACCGCCGTGGCAGAGATCACATGCCACGCCTGAATGGACGCCTGTGTTGGCTGCGTCAGTTCCGTTGAGTGTGTGTGGAACTGCGATTTCGTGTTTCACATCTCCAATTTCATCATGAATAAAACCGGTGTGGCAGTCGGTGCAGTTTGCAATAAAGACATGTGAGGGCTCAGTTAGCGGCGTCTGGATTCTTGGTCTGACCAGGTCTGATTCCGCATACATTGAGAGCACCCATTCGCCGCGTTTAGGATCCTTGTCATCTAATATGGTCACCCATCCACTTTCCCCGCAGATAAACCCTCCCTGATGCCCATATTGTATCTCATGCAGATGTACTGGGGTTGCTGTTAAGAACTGGGCAGCATAAGGGCTGTGGCACATAGTCTGACAGTCGTTTTCCAGAAATCCCGGAGCGCATATCGTTAGCTTGCCATTTTCCCTTTCGATCTGTAGTTCGGTTCCGGTTCTACCATCACCAAACATAAGGATCGCTTCGTTTTTTGACTCATCAATTGTTATCTTGGCTGTGTCATCACCCCTGTAGACACGGATGGTCTTGTCATCATCGATTTTTTGGATTTTTGCACCTGTTGTCCAGCTAATACTATGAGCAGTCCTGAGATATCGCAGGAGTCGCTCGTTGTCAGCCCCAGGCACATAATCCCAGCAAAACAGGTGCCCTGAAGTGATCTTGTTCGGATGTATTGTGGGGGACGTGAATCGCTCGGAGGGATTTGTCTGCGTGCTCCATGCATCATGACATCCGGTTGCCTGACAGCCCCAGAGCGTGGTCGTGAAGCTCGTATCAAAGGTTATATCGGTTGAACCGATCGTGTTTTTGAAATTAACATTGTAAACACCGGTGTATGCATCATCCGGATAATAGAATGTGCCATAGTAATATCGGTGCTTGCTATCTTCTGTGAGTGTGATGGTGGTGGTGTTTGTTGAAAAATCGTCTGTTGGATACGTAACATCAACACTGATGAAAAGCCCGCTTTTATGTGTTGGCGAGGGCTTGCCATCTGTGGTGACGTTTTCAAAGACGTTCACCAGCACAAGGTTCTTCTGGCGGTTTGCACCCTTACCATCCCACCAGTCCCATCCGGCAGAGGTGTTTGTGCGGTAGCCAAGCTGGTACGGGGTCTGCCCGTATGTCATGATCACAGTGTAGTCGCCGGAATGATCTATCGCGGGCGGGTGCGCACACATATCCCCGCCCAGGACCGTTAGCATAACCACCAGGATCGTTAGCACGGCTGCCCGTGTAACCGCCCGCAAAACAGTATGTGTGATAGTGGGTGCGCTGCGTTCTGGCAGCAGTCTGTGTGCGTGTGCGTGTTTAGTCAAAAAATCCCTCCGGTCACCGATATCTCGTTGGCGTTTCTTCGTCTGCGTCGTGTCCGTACGTCTCTGCCGCCTCAAAGGTTATCGCCACGCCCGCATCCGAATGGCAACCAAGACATGCCCAGTATCCTTTGGAGATATCTGAGCCGTTCACGTTTCCTGCGGCATGACCAAACGGCAGCCCTGCTGCGTGTGGCGACGGCTCGTTACATCCGCTGAGATAGAACGCGGCGTGTGCGTATTCGCTCAGGTCTGAGCCAACAATGGTTGCTTTTGAACCCGCATCAAAAAAATCAGGGTCATTATAGTTGTGATTCCGGTTTCCGTGGCAGCGGTCATCATCACAGACGCGAACCGTTCTCTGTGTGTGCGTGCCTGATAACCCAAAGAGGCGGGTGTCATGGCAGAAGTTACACAGTTCATCGGTGCTAATTGACCCGCTGCTATCGATGTCAAGACTCACCAGTTTTAGTTCGCCGGTTGGGTTAAACGATGCATCCTCCCAGACAGCCTTCTCCCATTTGCCGCTGTTGCTATCCCACAGATACGCAATGTCGCCGGAATCGTGCACCCCGTCAGCATAGTCCATCGTATGCATCACCGAACCACCGTACTCGATCCCACCAACACTCATGTAAGTTGTATAATTATTGTTGTTCGCCGCATTCTTGTGTGCTATAACGGTCTGCGACCCGTTCAGTTGGCTCCAGACGTCAGCATGACACTTTGAGCACTTCGAGTTCATTTCACAGACATCATAGAACGTGTGCTGCCCTGCAAACATTGAGATCGTCCATGGAATTGCAAATAATGCAAGTGATGCTATTGCAAGTATCATCCATAGATTTCGTTCTCGCATGGTTCTGTACCCGGGATTTATTGTGTTGGCAGATGACTCGTGGGTCTTTAAAAACGTCAGGCTCTCTGGACTTAAATGTTACCGCGGACATAGGCTTTGGTCAAAAAGTTACGCAGGTCAGTGCCTACCCCGGTGCGGTGCAACATGGTATATCGCACCATTCCGACACATCCCTCTTGAAAGTCACGAATGCTCGCGGTGAAACGCATGGCACGGCGCCATTTACTGAAATGTTATGATAATTATTAGCCTGGGTGCTCTGTCAAACATGACCCGGAGCGCACACAAATCCGGATGATCCGGGCTTTAGGGCAACATTATTTAGCGGTCTCCACCCCCATTTCACAGTCTTGTGGTGGTCACGATCCGGCGCAGGTTTAGTTGCATAGGGCACCACCGGCTTAAGCTACACCCTCACCACAATTCTTCACAATGCGAGTTTGGGTCGGTGAAGCCATTGTCATTCAATCACTCTAATGGGTGGCTTTTAGGGCTTGCCAGAAAACAATCTGTTAAAATTCGTGGCATTCGGCACATTCGTGATAAAATCGGCATAAAGGATCACGAATGGCACGAATGTAGCGTGACATCAGCCAACTTTGCTACTTTATTTTTCGGTAAGCACTTAGTTTCTTCGGGAATCAGGTTATAGTAAAGAAGATTGACCCGGGAGAACACGGAGAGAGAGAGAGAGAGAGAGTTGCTCTTTCTCGGTGTCCCCCGTGGTTTTCCAAAATCCAACCGATCAATCGTCGTCCTCATCCTGCTTCACAATCACCTGACCAATGGTGATCTTGGCATTCTTCAGGATCAGTCGAACTCCGCCGCCCGACCCGATAGACCCTGATCCAACAAACCCGGCAGGCAGCGACATAGCAGGCATCGCCTCTGGCGCTACCGCGGCAGAAACGTCTGGTTCTTTCACTCCGGCATCCTTTTTCTTCTCTTTTTTCTTTGCTGCCTCTTTTTCCTTCCATCCGGAAACGATTGGATGTTTCTTATCGATCAAAAATGCCCTCAATGAATCAAGATCAGTTGCATCCTCTTCAGTTGCGATCGCATCCACGATATCTCCCGGGATATCGTCAAGCACCCTGTCCTTGAGGTGCTTTGGCATCCAGCCCACCCGGTTCCAGCCGCCATCTGCAGCGATGAACTTCGGGGACCTGAAATAGTTTATCCCGATCCCGAGGAAACCAACGATCTGCTTGCCACCACCGGTCTGCCCAGCCATGTTTGCGAACGTAAGCCCATTTGGAGCAGGTTTTGCGTAATCGCGGTCCACCCACGCTATAACATCAAGTTCAGGGATGTAAAAGCCAACAACCTCAAAACAGCCACATGAGGTGTGTGGATACTCAAAGAACGAGTGCAGCTTTATGCGAGAATACTCACCCTGCGAGAGCGAGGCGGCAGACTCATTGACACCTGCGTATTCTCCACTCACCTCATCAAGACACTCTCCTTTCTCGATTGCGAACTGTGGACCTTCCGGATCAACCTTTGCGGCAGCTCTTCCATCAAACCAGTTGATCGCACCGCAGAGCGAGACGCGATCCGGTGTTACAACGCAGACATTTGTCGGGGCGAATGATTGGCAGAGCGTGCATCCATAGAACGTGTCCACATCGTCATCGTGCAGATCGCGTGTTCTGGCATCTCTTGTCTCATATATTGTCTTTACTTCAGGTAACCGTTTTTCGATCTCTTCTGCGTCTGTGATATAAAGTACGTCCATCTTCTCTATAAACGGTAATTCGTTCTTAAAAAGCATCATGGTCGCTTTTGCGATGGATTCAAATGAGTTAAGTCCCTTAGCAACCGCATCTTTGCTGATACGAAGCCAGATATCATACCGCTGGTTCAGATGCATAAGACCGCTTACATAGTTCTGAAAATCGTGATTTCGGCGTTCAACGATCGCCTCAAGGTCTGGCTCCACTGCACTGCCCGCGATCCGGTAGATCATTGCAAACGGATACCGGTCGCCCTCTGCCATATCAGAGATGTCCGGTCCGATCAGTGTGAAGCCACCATCCTCAACCTCATCCATCTCTGCAGCACGCACCAGCTCAAAGCCCTTGCTCTTTGGTCCTGCAAGTTCTATATACACACTGTCTTTTCTGATCCGTTCCCCTTCAAACATGGGGGATAACTCAAATGGAAATTCGTCTGCCATTGGGTGCCTCCTGAAATTAAATGATGAATCATGACAATCTACTTAAACCTTGTTGCCTATGTCCCATATAGCCTTATTCCATATAGCTTTGCCCCATATCAGCTGTTACATATATTCAAGTAACATCAGATCATAACCTTGCATGATGGCTGCAGCACCAGTAAATTCGGATGATTATACAAAATGGAGCTTGATTGCATCGGGTGAAGGAGCAGGCAGGATTGCAGCCCTGTACTTTGCAAGCATGAAAAACGAGGCGATCGCAGATAGAATTTTGCTCCTTAACAGTGCAAGAGCTGATTTGAAGAAGGTACTCGACGAAATCGCAGAGCATCTCGGGGACAAAGAATCAAAAATCCTTGAAACGATCCGGAGAGAGCGCGTGCAGCTGTTTGGCAGGCAGAGCACCGGAACAGGGAATTTCTGGAAGGTAGGAGAGAACGAGGCAAGAATCGATTTTGACGAGATCATACGGCGGAGAGTTGAAGGTCTTGGGCTTGCCAGCGGCGATGCGATGTTCGATATCATGACGCTTGGTGGCGGCACCGGTAACGGCAGCATCCCATACCTCATCGACCAGATGAAACACGGGTCCGGGCGGGCTGCTGCCGGACACAAGCATTTTGCGCTGTGTGTGTGGCCTGATTTGATTGAGGCTGACCATCGACATTTCAATGCGGTCTGCGGGCTGTCCAGGTTGCTAAAATACGGTGATGACGCCCACCAGAACGCTGACATGGTGTTGCTCGTTGACAACACAACCCTTGGAAAACGGGTTGAACTCATGGAGAACGAGTCCAATTATTACTTTGAGATCAATAAACTGATCGCGCAGGCAATCGACCTGATAATGGCGCCCGGAAGAAAGAATACAAACCGTGTGATCGACGTCAACGATTATATCGTCTTTCCATCACATATCGGAGTTTATCATGCCACGCCATGCATGTCCCTGGAAAACGACGTTGACTTAATCAGCCTCGAATCCGCGCTCGACGACGCCGCAGAGAACACCTTTTTCCCGATGGACATCAGCACCGCTACAATGGTCTGGCTGATCGTGCGTGTGCCAAAGAAACACTTCAATCGCGGGCAGTTTGAACAGCGAGCAGTGGATCACGCGTTCAAAGGATGGATAGAAGAGAACATCATCGGTAAATTGCGTTATTCAACCGTAACTTTCGTTGAAGAGGATACAGAGACGTTTGACGTGCTTCTTCTACTTGGAGGGTTTAAACTCGATAAACTGGTACCTGAATCATTCGAAAAATACCTGATGTTCGGGGAGCTGCTTGAACTCAACGCAAAGAACGGCGAAATCTCGCTCGAACAGTTTGGTGATGATGTGAGCTTGTCCACAAAGGAGCTAGATCGGATCGAGCAGAACCTGCGGGATTATATGGCGCACATCGACGACGTCGTTGAACGACTAAGTAACTGAGATAACCAGAACCTACGAGCTTATTTAATTGTATTTACGCATAAAACCACGTGATTAACACGAAAATCATGTGGAAATCGGTGTAATCTTGTGGTCAGCTACACACGTGCCTGCAAGCTACCCGCGCACATACCCTATTCAATAGTTTCACCCATTATTCGCCCATGATCTGCACGATCAGCTCTCGGTCTCTCGGGCGGTTGTCCAGATCAATGAATATAATCTGCTGCCAGGTCCCGAGCATCATGGTGCCACCGGCAAACGGTATAGATAAACTTGGACCAAGTAGGGACGCCCGCACATGCGAATGCCCGTTACCATCACCCCACTTCAAATTATGCATGTATTCAATGCCCTGCGGCGCAATCCGCTCAAGCATAGCATTAAAATCCGAAACCAACCCCGATTCATACTCAATTGTTGTCACGGCACCAGTGGCACCCGGCACAAACACTGTAACGACCCCGTCAGTAATTTTTGACTTTAAGAGCCCACCTGCAACGTCCTCTGTTATGTCTATGATATCCCCGTTCCCTTTTGTCGGGAAATTCAGGTGCCGGGTGCTAACACTCAAAATCGTTCACTCCCCAAAATTAGCCAGTTTAAAGCCCGCAGCACTGACTACAAGGGTGAACACAAGAAGTGAGATCACAGATCCAATCGCAGTGGCTCCTGCACGGTCAAACATGACACACATCAAGACAAGGAGGAGCACTGAACCGATCGATGCCGCGACTTCAAAGGTTTGTTTGTTCATCAGGGGTGCATCAGCAGGAACGGTTAAAAAGATTTGTTTTGACGTGGCAGCGTGAGAGTGCAAAATAGGAGTGTCCACCACACAATTGATGGGCATGCCAGACCACAGTAATTCCCCCTGCACCCAGATAATATTTATTGATATAAACCGTGTTGAGATCCACATCACCCATTTCACCAGATATAACTGATTGGATCTTGCCAACCACGTGCCAGAACACCACCAGGATCATGGGGTGCTGCTGGAAATCACCATGAAAAACTTCCCCGCGCAACCACAAAGGTATTGAAGCGCCGGATCAAACCATAAAATAATATGGCACGAATGGATTCAACAATTTACACCATCGGAACACCGCCACCAAAGCGAAAGGTCAGCATCCGAACAAGCAGTACCGAACTACAACACCTATTCATTGCATGGATCGCAATATCGTTTGCGTTTGCGTTTGTACTGTCATATAGTGCGCGATCCAACCCATTTGGCGAGACTGCAATCATTTACTTCCTTGTATCTCTTTTCACAGTTGGGATTGGATTCATATTACATGAACTTGCACACAAGGTCGTTGCGCAGCGCTACAACCTCTGGGCTGAGTTTCGGATGAGTTCCACCATGCTGATGCTCGCAGTCGGGATGGCGTATTTGTGGGGTGTGCTGCTCGCGGCTCCCGGGGCTGTATATATATCCGGATCATATATCACCAGCAAGCAAAATGGGCATATCGCTGTCGCAGGTCCGCTCATGAACGTCCTTCTGGCGACGATTTTCATGCTGATCGCTACACAAAGTGTTTTTGTCGAAGGTTTTTGGTGGTATGCTATATCTCTTGGCGTGCAGATCAACCTCTTGCTCGCCGCGTTAAACATGCTGCCATTTAGCATTCTTGATGGCAGGAAAGTGTTTGCATGGAGCAAAACTGCGTTTGCAGGGGTGTTTCTCCTGATTATTTTGATGGGGGTTATGTGGTGGATTTGATGTGGATCGGTGCCGGTACTGTGTTATAGGGCAGGTTTGAATCGCTGCGCTATGGGGTAACGATCCCGTGCAATATAAGCCCGGTAAACATGCTGAGCATGCCAATAACGATGCAGAGCATCGACACAAGCGCGGTCCCGATCGCAACACCTCCGCTGGTAGTGACAATGTAGAGCACTTTTGCGCCGATCACCAGCCCGGTGATGGCTAACACCAGACCCATCACTCC